>JAZOMF010000055.1:0-19644 GCA_045653805.1 Eubacteriales bacterium | reverse complement strand
CACAGACCAGAGAGCCCGTTCTTCTTGCTCGTCAGGTTGGCGTTCCTGCAATCGTTGTATTCATGAACAAGAAGGACCTCGTTGATGACGATGAGCTTCTCGAGCTCGTAGAGATGGAGATCAGAGATCTTCTTAACGAGTACGATTTGCCCGGCGCCGAGCTCCCCGTTGTTTGCGGTTCTGCTCGTGACGCCCTCGAGTCCACCAGCACCGACATCAACGCTCCTGAGTATGCTTGCATTCTCGAGCTCATGGCTGAGGTTGACGCATACATTCCTACTCCCGACCGTATGGCAGACCTTCCCTTCCTTATGCCCGTCGAGGACGTATTCTCTATCTCCGGTCGTGGTACTGTTGCTACCGGTAGAGTTGAGAGAGGTACCATTAAGGTATCCGACGTTGTCGAGATCGTTGGTCTCGTAGACGAGAAGAAGCAGACCACCGTTACCGGTGTTGAGATGTTCCACAAGCTCCTTCCCCAGGCAGAGGCTGGTGATAACATCGGTGCACTTCTCCGTGGCGTAGCTAAGGACGAGATCGAAAGAGGTCAGGTTCTTTGTAAGCCCGGCTCCATCAACCCCCACACCAAGTTCGTTGGTCAGGTTTACGTTCTTACCGAGAAGGAAGGCGGCCGTTCTAAGCCCTTCTTCGCAGGTTACAGACCCCAGTTCTACTTCAGAACTACTGACGTTACCGGCGTAATCGAGCTTCCTGCAGGCGTTGAGATGTGCCGTCCTGGTGATAACGTTGATATGACCGTTGAGCTCATTAAGCCCATCGCTTGTGAGAAGGGTCTCCGTTTCGCTATCCGTGAGGGTGGTAGAACCGTTGGTTCCGGCGTTGTTTCCGAGATTCTCGCTTAATTATCTTAGATAAATTTCGCGTTCCTTCGTTGCTCCTCAAAAGCGGCTCGACATAGGTAACTATGTCTTCGCCTTACTTTCTCCGGTGCGCCTTGGACCACAAAATTTCTCGTTGATAATATAATTTATAACTATATCTTAATATAATTATAAATAATGCCGCGGCGGATAACCGCCGCGGCATTTAAACAATACAATATTAATACAAATCAAATTTATTTTTGGGGATTGGTGTAATTCCATACCGATGGTGATAGGCTAAATGCCTTAAGTCCATGAACGCACTTTTGTGCGCCGACAAGGTGAAAATCCTTGACCGACGGTTCAATTGCTTACGCAATTAAAGTCCGGATGAGAAAGAAAAAGTTGCATTTAGTATTATGCGTCTATATACTCGCATTGTATTTTGCCCCCCTTTTGCTTTGCAAATGGGGATTTTCTTTTTCTCCCTGATATATGAGGAGAAAATTATGAGTTCTATCAATAATAAAAAATTTTTAAACATTCGTTATATCGCAACCACAGGAATTTTGGGCGCACTTGCAAGCGTTTTAATGATGATAAGCTTCAGCGTACCCTTTATGCCGTCATTTATCAAGCTGGATTTTTCCGAATTGCCTGCTCTTATCGCCTCGTTCAGCATGGGGCCCATTTATGGAGTGGCGGTATGCTTGATCAAAAATCTTGTCAACCTGCCAATGACCACAACGGGTGGTGTTGGTGAGCTTTCAAACTTCATTTTGGGCTGTTGTTTCGTTTTGCCCGCAGGTTTGATCTATAAATTCAAGAAAAACCGTTTGGCTGCATTGCTTTCGGCTTTGGCCGGTGCTGCAACCATGGCGTGCGTTAGCTTGGCATCAAACTATTTCGTAATGTATCCCGTGTATGAAAAATTTTTGCCCATTGATGCAATAATAGGTATGTATGCGGAAATTTTCCCCGGAATCGTTAATTTGATTCCCGGAGCTCCCCCTTTGTTTACATGTTTGTTAATATTTAACGTTCCTTTCACCTTTTTAAAGGGCGCATTGGT
Source organism: Eubacteriales bacterium (assembly GCA_045653805.1). GTDB lineage: Bacteria > Bacillota > Clostridia > Oscillospirales > CAG-272 > SVTX01. Next base: position 17,748 of record JAZOMF010000055.1, on the reverse strand, counting down.
AACAATAATAACATTCTTAATATATAAGAGAATTTCTCCTATAATAAAAGGAGTTAAAAAATAAACTCTCGAAACATCCCAGGCTAATTTTAAGTTTGGGATGTTTTTATCCACAAAAATCAATGATAATATTGATTTTTGCTTTGAATTAGGATATAATTAATTTAAACATTAGTTGTAAGGAACATTTAAAATGAACAAAAAGAAAAACTTCATTCTTCAAGCTTTGCTTTGGGTAGTTCAAGGCTTTGTAGTGGGAATCGGCGCGATTTTGCCCGGTGTTAGCGGTGGAACGCTTTGCTACGTCTTTGGAATATACGATCAGGTGCTTGAAATTTTGACCGACCCCATAAAAGGAATCAAAAAGCATTGGCTTATGCTGATATTCGTCGGAATTGGTGGCGGCATCGGCTTTGTGGGATTTGCAGGGATTGCCGAGGCATTGCTTCGATGGAACACCCCCCTTGTGCTTTGCGTATTTATCGGTCTCATCTTGGGGACTCTGCCCGAGCTTTGGAAAGATAGCGGCAAAAAGGGAAGAAACGGCTATTCAATCCTCGCTTTTTGCGTAAGCTACGTTGCAATCACTGCTCTTTTCTACTGCTGCGAGCATATTTGGTCTATCTCCATCCCTCAGAATATTCTCGGATACGCCATATGCGGCGTGGTTTGGGGACTCAGCTTTATAATTCCCGGCTTCAGCTCCTCCACTCTTCTGCTTTTCTTTGGAATTTACGGGCCCATGTCGGCAGGTATCAAGAGCTTTGACTTCGCCGTTGTAATTCCTCTTGGCATCGCAATGCTTGCAACCCTTTTGTTGCTTGCAAAGGCTATGAAGGCGGCGTTTGAAAAGATCTATTCGATAGCCTCGCATTCGGTAATGGGCTTCGTGCTTGCCACCACGGCAATGCTCATAACTGTGACCGAGGATGGGAGTGCGAGCATTATAGAGTCATTTTCCGGAGCAAACATTCCCATTTTCATTGGCTGTATCATCGGTGGAGCGGGGGCATCCTTCTTATTCTCACTGCTTTGCAATAAAATAAAGCCGGATGATGCGTAAAACAGTTAAACAGGTGAGCGAAACAAAGAAAATTTTTCAAATAGGCTCATCCCCTATTGACAATTTTCAAATTTTATGATAAAATATCTCTGCAATTAAATAATTCTTATCAAGAGTGGTGGAGAGACAGGCTCTATGAAACCACGGCAACCTACCGATAGGAAAGGTGCCAATTCCAAGCAGATAAGGCAAATTTCGGAGTGTATAACTCTGCTTGTCTTTCTGCAAGCAGAGTTTTTTTAATGTTTAAAAATAAAAGATACATAAAGAGGTAAAGAAAATGAAAAAAGTACTGTTTACGTCCGAGTCCGTAACCGAAGGACATCCCGACAAAATTTCCGACAAGATTTCCGATGCTATCCTTGACGAGATGCTTCGTCAAGACCCCAACTCCCGTGTTGCGTGCGAAACATTCTGCACAACCGGTCTTGTTTCTGTAATGGGTGAGATCACCACCGAGGCTTACGTTGATATTCAGTCTATCGTAAGAGAAACTGTTCGTGAGATCGGCTACACCAGAGCAAAGTTTGGCTTTGACTGCGACTCTTGCGCAGTTATCAGCTCTATTCACGAGCAGTCCCCCGACATTGCAATGGGTGTTGACAAGTCCTTCGAAGCAAAAGAGGGTACCGACACCGACGGTCTTGATACCGGTGCAGGTGACCAGGGTCTTATGTTTGGCTACGCTTGTGACGAAACTCCCGAGCTTATGCCCCTCCCCATTTCCCTCGCTAACAAGCTGGCTCGCCAGCTTACCGCAGTGAGAAAGAACGGAAAACTTGACTATCTCCGTCCCGACGGAAAGACTCAGGTTACCGTTGAGTATCACGACGACGTTCCCGTAAGAGTTGATACTATCGTTATCTCCTCCCAGCACAGCGAGGCTGTAACTCTTGAGCAGATCAGAGCTGACATCATCAAGAACGTTATCGATCCTATCGTTCCCGCAAAGTTAATGGATGACGAGACCAAGATATACGTTAACCCCACCGGCAGATTCGTTATCGGCGGCCCTGCAGGTGACACCGGTCTTACCGGAAGAAAGATCATCGTTGGTACCTACGGCGGATATGCTCGTCACGGGGGCGGTGCATTCTCCGGAAAGGACCCCACAAAGGTTGACCGTTCCGCTTGCTATGCGGCTCGTTACATCGCAAAGAACGTAGTTGCGGCAGGACTTGCAAAGAAGTGCGAGGTTCAGGTTGCTTACGCTATCGGAGTTGCTCGCCCCGTTTCGGTTATGATCGACACCTTCGGCACCGCTATCGTTGACGAGGCAAAGATCAGCGCGGCAGTTACCGAGCTTGTTGACCTCCGTCCCGCGGCTATTATCCGTGATTTCGACCTCCGCAAGCCCATCTACTGCGATCTCGCAGCTTACGGTCACATGGGTAGAGAAGACCTCGACGTAGCTTGGGAAAAGCGCGACCTCGCTGAAAAGCTCAGAGCTAAATGCTTATAATTTCTTCACCACTTAGTGGCGAAGCCTATTAAAAGTTTTTGCGTTGCTTTTTTCAAAAAAGCACCCGCCCATCCACGCGCGTATCGTTGGTCGCCGCGCGCACGCGGCCAAACATAGCCTCGGCGTTTCTTTTTTGCCAAGCGCAAATCGCGAAGCGAGTTGCAGCTGAGCGCAGCGAAGTGAGTTTTCATTTGCGCCTCTTGTGCCAAAGAAAAAAGCGGACAAACGATTTAAGATATGCTTTGCGTATGCAGTGGCAAAACAAAAACATATTGCATACCCTTTATAAAACCATATTTATAAGGGAGCAATTATGGATATTTTACTTCAAATCATTATAGCGGCGCTATCGGTAATGGGCTTATGCTTTTGCCTCAAAACCATAGCGTCGCTGATATTCACAAGCCGACACATTTCCGCGGCAGTGATAATCGAAGAAAAAATTCAGCTTTACGATCTTGATCTGCTGCTTCAAGATGCTTCGGGCGCGCTATTCGCTACGCGAAGACGACGGATCTCGGTATTTATACCGCCGGACATTTGGAATGAATGCAGCGATAGCGAAAAAGCCCTAACAAAAGAGCTTGTCGATTGCTTTGGAGCGGAATTTTATCTTATCAGACCACTTGATTTATAATAAGTGGGTCTACTTAATTAAATTTGACAAAAAGGAGGTCTCGTATGGGCGAGGGGAACAGAAATCTCTTTGGCGACGTCATAGCCGAAGAAAACGAAAAGCTTATCAAGCTATCGGGCAGCGTTGAGCAGGTCATCTATGCTAACGAAGAAAACGGTTATATGGTCTGTGATCTCGGCACCGATGACGATGACCTCATAACCATAACGGGTATTATGCCCTACATAAGCGAGGGCGACTCACTTATCGTCTGGGGCGAGTGGAAGCATAACCCAAAATACGGCAGGCAGTTTGTAGTAGCTCAATACGAAAGATATATGCCCGCCAATGCCAGCGCAATATTGCGCTATCTCTCCTCGGGCGCGGTTAAGGGAATCGGCAAAAAGACCGCTCTAAAAATCGTTGAAGAATTTGGCGACAATACGCTGGATGTGCTTGAAAATCATCCCGATTGGCTCTCGGATATTCCCGGAATCAGCCTGAAAAAGGCAAAGCAGATCTGCGAGGACTTCAATGCCAAGGCAGGAATCCGCACCGCAATGCTATTTTTCAGAGACTATTTCGGCGCGACCACCACGGTGAAGATATATAAAAGATGGGGCTCGGCATCCATCGATATCGCCAAAAACAACCCCTACCGCCTTTGCGAGGAGATAGACGGCATCGGTTTTGACCGTGCTGACAGTATGGCGATGAAACTGGGGATTGAAAGAGATTCTTATCCCCGACTTGTAAGCGGTGTTGCCCATGTGCTGAAATACAATGCGGCGCAAAACGGCCACGTCTGTCTGCCCCGTGAAAAGCTTGCTCAGGCATCCGCTCAGCTTTTGGGGGCAAGCGCTGAAAGAATAAATGAAATCATCGATGATATGCTGATGTCAGGCAAGCTGAGATATTCGCTTTTCGACAACGTGGTGTATCTTTATGATAAATTCGCATATGATTGCGAGTGCTATATTGCTGAAAAGCTTGATCTTCTCAATAGAGTTTGCCCTTCGGTAGACGTATCGGATGCCAACTTCTTTATCGAAAGAGAAGAGCGCAAGAACGGATTCACCTACGCGTTTATGCAGAAAAAAGCAATAATCGGCGCGCTTGAAAGCGGCGTTATGCTATTGACGGGTGGTCCCGGTACGGGTAAGACCACAATAGTCAAGGCTCTTATCGACATTTTCAACAGTATGGATATGAAGGTTGCCTTGGCTGCACCTACGGGTCGCGCGGCGAAGAGACTTTCCGAGTCTACCAGCCAAGAGGCAAAAACTATCCACCGTCTTCTTGAATTTGAATACGCCACCGATGACTCCGACCGTCCCGGTTTCCGCAAGAATGAAAACGATCTGCTTGAGGAAAACGTTATAATCATAGACGAGTCCTCGATGATAGACAATATTTTGATGTCATCTCTGCTTCGCGCCATCAAACCCGGAGCGAGAGTTATTCTCATCGGTGACGCCGACCAGCTTCCCAGTGTGGGAGCAGGCAACGTGCTTCACGATCTGCTTGAATGTGGCAGATTTACAACTATTCGCCTTGATGAGATATTCCGTCAAGCGCAACAATCCCTTATCGTTACCAACGCTCACATGATAAATAAGGGCGATTTGCCCCGACTTGACGTAAAGGACAACGATTTCTTCTTTCTGCCTCGTAATAGCGACGAGGATATCGCCTTTACCGTAACCGACCTTTACAAAAACCGTCTGCCCCGAACCTATGGAGCGGATACGGTAAATAACATTCAGGTCATTTCTCCCTCCCGAAAGGGTGATGCAGGCACTGAAAACCTGAATGTGATGATACAGTCCGCCCTCAATCCCACATCTACAAAGAAGAGGGAATATAAGCACCGCGAGCGCGTCTTCCGTGAGGGCGACAAGGTAATGCAGATCAAGAATAATTACGAGATCGAGTGGTGCCGCGAGGACGATAGCACCGGAATGGGCATCTTTAACGGAGATATAGGCACGATTTTAAGAATTGATAACCTCAACGAGTGCATGGAGATAGTGTTTGACGACCGCCATGTGACATACGAGTTTTCTTCTCTTGAAGAGCTTGAACACGCCTATGCCATCACCGTTCACAAGAGTCAAGGATGCGAATATCCCATCGTTATTATCCCGCTTTACAGCGCGCCCAGTATGCTGCTGACTAAAAACCTTTTCTATACCGCCGTAACAAGAGCGCAAAGAATGGTAATTCTCGTCGGCAGAGCAGATATAGCTAAAACCATGGTATCAAATGCACATACAGGTATGAGATATACTTGCTTGAAGCAAAGATTGCTTTAAATCTTTAAGGCGAAGCCTACCGAAAAGTTTTGCGTCGCTTTTTCAAAAGCGACCGCCCATCCAACGCGCGGAGCGTTGGTCGCTCGTCGCAACGAGCGAAACTCCTTATCGTTCGAAAGCGCCACGAAGGGGTGAATTTCGGCAAAGCCGAAAGAGGGGGAACACACAAGTGGGGGTTCCCCCTTTAACTATAATTATTTCAATTTAATACTATCTTATAGCAGTATTTTTTACTGCTTTTTTGTTTGTGCTCCTATATAGGTGCAAGCGTCCCGAATTTAATGGCTATAATAAACCTATAAATGCTCCTATAACGGTGCAAAAGGTAGGTTTATTATGGACAAGAAAATTGAAAAATCAGTAGGTCAGAATATCAGAGTTCTCCGTGAAAAAGTTGGCATGACTCAAGAAACGTTAGCCGCAAAGCTCCAACTTGAGGGCTGCGACATAACCAGAAGTGCGGTAGCAAAGATAGAGGTAGGACAGAGACATCTGTATTCCGACGAGGTAATTCTTATCAAGAAAATACTAAACGTATCTTACGATGAAATATTCGATATCAAATAAGATATTTGGAGCTTTCAATGGAACAAAAACTCAGAAGAGACAGGAGAATAGGTGATAATCTCCGTGCTTTGCGTGATAAACACGATATTTCACAAGAAAAGCTTTGCGCAGAATTGCAAAGACGCGGTTGTGATATTGCAAGAAGCGCATACGCCAAATATGAAGTAGGCGAGTTGAACGTAAAAATAAGCGTTCTTATTGAATTAAAGAAAGTATATAACTGCACTTTTGATGAATTTTTCGAAGGTCTTGATGTATCCGGTAACAACTGAAATGAACTCTAAACAAATCTTAACATTTTTTAAACACCTTGTATTCATACCCAGATGCGCCATATGCGACGAGCTACTCTCGCCCATACCTCCGAGAGAGGACGGTGCAAGTCGTGGTAAGATATGCTTTTGCAATAGCTGTATTGAAAAATGGGAAAAGGCAAAGGTAGAAATGTGCCCGTCCTGCTACAATGTTTCGGGCAAATGCACCTGCACCCCCGATTTTTTCTTTAAATATCAGCCCGACATTCCGTCCTTATGCTTTTACACCACCGACTCGGAAAATCCCGCGTCAAAGGTCATAATTAAAATGAAACGTCAAAATCACAGTCAGCTTTTTGAATTTATAACCGAAGAGCTTGGTGCAAAGCTGGCTACCACTCTTACTAAAATGGGTATTTACGGCAAGGATTGCATTTTCACTTGGATACCGAGAAAGAACAAGGCCATCAGAGAAAGCGGATTTGACCAAGGCAGGCTGCTATCTAAAGGACTGGCTTCATATTTTGATGCAAAGTGTCTTCCCCTCTTTGTTCGCATAGGCGGCAAGGAACAAAAGAAGCTTGACAAAAACAAGCGCAAAAAGAATGCCGATATGCACATCAAGCTCAATGAGACGATGAGGGGCTTTTCTTTAAATTCAAAGGAAACCGAGCTTTCGTCTTTACTTGAAGGCAAAAACATAATTATTGTTGATGACGTTCTGACCTCGGGCGCAACGCTCCGCCGCGGAGTGGAGCTGCTTATTCCGTTGCATCCCTCAAACACCGTGGTGGCGTGTGTTGCCAAAAGTGTAAAAAACGATAAAAAGTCGAAGAATTGACGTTTTTTTGCTCAAATTGACACCGAGCACTGTTCTTCGACTTTTTGTTTTCTATAAGTTAATGATATATTTATAAAAAATATTTGACATTTGGTAGTATTTTGTTGTATAATTAGAATGAGATATTATATAGAGACTCGCTACGGAGGATTTTTCTGTGTTTAAAAACATAATTCTCAGCAGAGACATTGGAATAGATCTTGGCACCGCCACTGTACAAGCATATGTGCAGGGCAAGGGCATCGTATTACGTGAGCCCAGCGTGGTAGCCATTGATAAATCAACTGATAGAGTAATTAAAGTCGGTAAAGAAGCCCAGGAGATGCTGGGAAGAACGCCCGACTCTATTTCTGCGCTCAGACCCCTGAAGGACGGAATTATAAATGAATATGACGTTACCTTAAAGATGCTTCAGTATTTTATCCGTCGCGCTTGCGGTAAGACCATTCTCCCCCCCAGAATCATGATAAGCGTTCCCTCGGGAATGACCGAAATTGAGGAGAGAGCAATCCTTGATGCGGCAAGAGAAGCGGGTGCGAGAAAGACATACCTCATAGAGTCCCCCATCGCGGCGGCACTTGGTGCGGGTCTTAACATCAACACCGCTATTGGAAACATGACCGTTGACATCGGCGGCGGAATTACCCAAATCGCAGTTATTTCTCTTGGCGGTATAGTGGTTTCAAAGACCATTAAAACCGGCGGCGACAGCTTTGACGAAGCGATAGTTGAATACGTAAAGGACAATTATAATATACTTATAGGCGAGAGAACCGCAGAAAGCATTAAAATGAAGATCGGTGAAGTATATCAGCACGGTCAGGCAAAGCTCCTTGAGGTTAAGGGCAGAGATATTTCCAGCGGAATGCCCAAGACCGTCACACTCTCTTCAAAAGAAATGATCGGGGCTATGTATGAGCCTATGACTTCTCTTATCGATGGAATTTGCGACATTATCGAGCATACTCCCCCCGAGCTTGTAGGCGATATTCTTCACAACGGCATAATTTTAGTTGGTGGCGGCGCACAGCTCAAGGGCTTGGACAAGCTGATTCACAGAGTTACGGGAATCAAGACTGTAATTGCCGAAAATCCCGAATCCTGCACTGCTCTCGGAATGGGCAAAAAGATGGAGACTCTCAATAAATACTCATTTGACGATGATGATTCATCACCTTACGGCAGATAAAATTTGAAAGGCAAACGATTTATATGGAATACGTAGTAAAGGGCTATGAGCCCAAAGCGGTTTTTGAAATTTTTGAAGACATATGCGCTATCCCTCACGGATCGGGCAACGAAAAAGGTGTTGCCGACTATATCGAGGCTTACGCTAACAAAAGAGGACTTTTCTCTCTCCGAGATAATGTTGGAAACGTTTTTGTTCGCAAGAATGCAACAGAGGGATACGAGGAAACTCCCGCCATACTACTTCAGGGTCACATGGACATGGTCTGCGAGAAGAATTCCGATTCTAACCACGATTTTTTGAAGGATCCCCTTCGCCTTTCAGTAGTTGACGGTCAGCTTTGGGCAGACGGTACTACTTTGGGAGCAGATAACGGCATTGCGGTTGCTATGATGCTGGCGCTTCTTGACACAAACGAGCACCCCACTCTTGAGTGCTTGTTCACCGTTGAAGAGGAGACCGGTCTTGCAGGTGCTCAGGAATTTGATTGTTCGGTCGTTACCGCAAAGAGAATGATAAACCTCGACAGTGAGGAGGATCATCAGATCACCGCAGGCTGTGCAGGCGGCAACCGTACCGAATTTTTCTTTAATTATGACAAGCTGCCCGCAAATGAGAGCGATCTATTTCTCGAGGCATCGGTAACGGGACTTTCAGGCGGACATTCGGGCGCTGAGATACATCTTGGCAAAACCAACGCCAATGTTCTTATGGGAAGGCTGCTTGCCGTGGCTTATTCCGTGGCAAAATTCAATATCGTCAAGATAAACGGTGGCGGAAAGGATAACGCTATCGCTCGCGAGTGCTTTGCAACCCTTCGTTTTGAAAGTGCGGAGGCGCTTGCAAAGGCTAAAAAGGTTATCATCGGTGAATCCTTGAAGGTCAGAAAAGAGATCAGCAAGGACGACAAGGCGCTCTCCGTTGGAATCGGCAAGGCAGAGTCCGACTTCTACATGGATGACAACGCTACCGCAAGCATGATCAAATTTCTTACCGTTGTTCGTAGTGGCGTTCTGAAAATGAGCAATCAAATTTCGGGACTTGTCGAGTATTCAAGAAATCTCGGAGTTATAATTACCGAGGAGACGGGCGTAAGATTTATTCTTTCTTCAAGATCCTCTCTTGAATCTCAGATCGACTCCACAATTCTCGAGCTTGACACCTTAGCTACTCTCGTGGGCGCAGATTGCCGTCACTACGCTCGCTATCCCGGTTGGGAATTTGAGCCCGCGTCTCTTCTCCGCGAGCAGTATATTGAGAAATATAAGTTCCTTTTCGGCAAAGAGCCCACCGTTGGAGTTATCCACGCAGGACTTGAATGCGGTATCCTCTCTTCAAAAATGCCGGGCATGGATATTATCTCCATAGGTCCTAACATGTATGACATTCACTCACCTAATGAACACCTCGATCTCGCATCCACCGAAAGAGTGTGGCAGGCGGTTCTTGAGGTTGTAAGGGAGATTTGATTATATAAAAACCACGGCTATTTAAAATAGCCGTGGTTTTTATATAAATTGATGTTTAGCGGTGACTTCACGGCGAAGCCTGTTTGAAGTTTCGCTCAAGCCTTTTCAAAGGCTTGTCGCTTGGTGATGTTTTCGTAGAAAACTCGCGGCTTCGGGCAACGCCCGAAGTGACACGTCGCGATCGGCGGTCGCGCCTCGCAAGGCGCGAAACTCCCTTACCGTTTGAAAGCGCCACAGAGGGGTGAATGACAAGCCGCAGGCTTGGCAGAGGGGAGGACCGCTTGCGGTGGGAGTACTTCGCCTTGGCGAAGTGAAGAACTGCACAAGTGGGGGGTTCCCCTTTCTACACAAAGCCTTTTCAAATCGCTTACCCGCTTTTTTCTTTGGCAGTAGAGGCGCAAAGAAAAAAGCTTAGCAAAAAAGAACACGCCGCAAGAGATGTTTCGCCGCGTGCGCGCGGCGACCAACGCTCCGCGCGTTGGATGGGCGGGCGCTTTTTGAAAAAAGCGACGAAAAAACTTTCAACAAGACACCGCCGCGGCGTTCTTTTAGCCCGACAAATCAAAATTTAAAAATTCAAGGCGGCTTCTTCGGAAGCCGCCTTTTTATTAAATGTTATACTAGTTTTCAGGTTCGATAAGACCGTAGTTGCCATCTTTTCTCTTATAAACAACGCAGGTCTTTTCGGTACCCGAGTCGTTAAACACGAAGAAGTTGTGGCCCAAGAGGTTCATCTGCATAACAGCTTCCTCGGGTGACATGGGGGTATATTCGAACTTCTTGGTTCTGATAATGATGTCGCTTTCCTCGTTTTCTTCAACAGCAACTGCCGCCGCGATTTCACCATCAGGAACTATACCCTCGCGGAGCTTCTTGCGAAGCTTGGTCTTATTCTTTCTTATCTGGCGCTCGATATTATCAATTGATTTATCAAGAGCATCTCTGAAGGTGTCTGCATCGACCTCACTTCTGAAAAGGGTATTTGCGGCTTTGATCGTAACCTCAAGCGTTGCAAAATTTCGCTTGTGGGTAAGGGTGACTGTTGCGCTTGCTTCCTCTGCAAAATACTTGTCCAGCTTGGCAAGCTTTTCTTCGATCATAGCCTTGGTGTCGTCGTACACGTTCAACTGTCTGCCGATTACGTTGATCTTCATAAGATACCTCCTGTTTGCGCCGCTAATGCGGCAAAATTTGCCATCCGTGTGGCGTTTTGTGGTAAGCCGCCCCTATGATGGCTCATTTGAGGACACTTTCGCATCCTGTACCTTGATTATATCAAATATTTTCTTTATATTAGTGTCTAAAAAATTAACATTGTGCAAATTTTATTAAAAATGATTTACATTTCTAAAGTATATTGTGTAAAATGATATCTATTTGTCGATAAATATAAAAATTTTTTTAAAAAACGTCTTTATTGTGGTGACTAAGTCACAGAACTTTCAGTAAAAATCAAATATAATGATTACAAAGAAAGCAATTTATCAGCGATGCGGGGCATCGAACAAAAATAAAATTTAGTATAAGGAGAATTATTATGGGTTTTTTACAAGGTAAAACATTATTGATAACAGGCGGTGGCAGAGCCGTGCTTGAAAACGGAAAAGCCGGTTCTATCGGTTACGGTATCGCAACCGCATACGCAAAAGAGGGCGCAAACATCGTAATCACGGGAAGAAATATGCAAAAGCTACTTGACGCCAAGGAGGAGCTTGAGCGTCTTTACGGTATAAAGGTGCTTCCTATTCAGGCTGACATTGCGGCAGGTCGGGACAACGCCGATATTGCAAAGGATGTAGTTGAAAAGGCGATTGCAGAGTTTGGCAGAATCGACGTGCTTATCAACACGGCGCAGGCATCAGCTTCGGGTGTGACTATTGAAAATCACTCCACCGAGCAGTTTGACTTGGCAATCTATTCGGGACTTTACGCCACCTTCTACTATATGCAGGCTTGCTACCCCTATCTCAAAGAAACAAAGGGAAGCGTCATCAACTTCGCGTCGGGCGCAGGACTTTTCGGCAACTTCGGCCAGTGCTCTTATGCGGCGGCTAAGGAGGGAATAAGAGGTCTTAGCAGAGTTGCAGCAACCGAGTGGGCGCGTGACGGCATCAACGTAAACGTTGTCTGCCCTCTGGCATGGACGGCTCAGCTTGAAAATTTCCAAAAGGCGTATCCCGATGCGTTTGAGAAAAACGTTCACACTCCCCCTGCGGGATATTTCGGAGACCCCGAGAGAGACATCGGCCGCGCTTGCGTCCAGCTTGCCAACCCCGACTTCAAATACCTAACAGGTGAGACCCTCACCCTCGAGGGCGGTCTTGGACTTCGTCCTTAACCTATACAAAAATCAGTTGTTGACAAATTGTCGACAACTGGTTTTCTATTTGAGTCTGTAATTCACTATTGAATAACAGAAAAAAATATGTTATAATCATATTATCAAATAAAAACGAGGTAAAACTATGGCTCTACATGTAATGGACGAGGCGAACCGTTGTTTGCAATGCAAAAATCCGCAATGCGTTAAGGGTTGCCCAATAAAAACGCCAATCCCCGAAGTTATAAAGCTTTTAAAGGAAAATAAGTTAGACGAGGCAGGCTGGATGCTTTTTGAGAACAATCCCCTGACTACGGTATGCTCGCTAATATGCAATCACGAAAAGCAGTGCGAGGGTCACTGCGTCCTCGGTAAAAAGGGCGTTCCCGTCCACTTTTCTACCATTGAACAGTATATTTCTCGCGCCTACGCGCCGAAAATGACCAAAGGACCTCAGCCTTGGAACGGAAAGAGGGTCGCTATCGTCGGCTCGGGTCCTGCGGGAATTACGATTGCAATAATATTGGCAAGATACGGCTACAAGGTCACCATTTTTGAAAACAAGAGCGAGATAGGCGGCGTCCTGCGTTACGGAATACCCGAATTTCGTCTTCCAAAAACCGTTCTTGATGACATTCAGTACCGCCACATCGAGATGAAGGGAATCAAGATTCGTCCCAACACACACATCGGTGGCTCTATTGGAATCGATGACCTTTTCCGCGACGGCTACAAGGCGATATTCGTGGGAACGGGAGTTTGGAAGCCTAACGCGCTCCACATCAAGGGTGAAACGCTGGGTAACGTTCATTTCGGTATTAATTATCTTGGAAGTCCCGACTCATTTAAACTGGGACAAAAAGTTATAGTAATAGGCGCAGGAAACGCGGCTATGGACGTAGCCCGCACCGCAATCAGACACGGCGTTGAGGATCTCACCTGCTTCTCCATAACTAAAAAGGTTGCCGCAAGCGACTATGAATACAGTTATGCAAAGCTGGAGGGAACTAAATTCGAATACAACAAGCGACCCGTAGAGATAGTCGATGAAGGCGTTATCTTCTGTGACGTGATTGAAAATGAGGACGGAAGCTTTACTGACATTGATGGAAGTGAAAAGCTTTACAAGGCGGACAGCGTTATAGTTTCCATAAGCCAAGGACCTCAAAATACGATCGTTAATACCACAAAGGGACTTGACACAAGTGAGAGAGGCTTACTGATTGCCGACGAATTCGGAAACACTACCCGCCCCGGCATTTTTGCCAGCGGAGACGTAGTTCTCGGAGCCCGAACCGTAGTTGAAGCGGTGGCACATTCAAAAGTAGTTGCCGAAACTATGCACAAATATATGCAAAGTCTTGATGATTAATAAGAAAGTTTATTTTTTAACAATTCAGAATTTTATTCCAATCTATTGACTTTTATTTATTTTTAAGATATAATATTTATATTGAATCATTTCATGAATTTTTATCAAAATTCGGAGGAAAAAATCATGTTAGTTAATATGAATGAAGTTTTGATTCCCGCGAAGAAGAACCGTTATGCTGTCGGTTTGTTTAATGCGGTAAATCTTGAGCTTGCTCGCGGTATCATCAACGCGGCTGAATCTACAAGATCCCCTGTAATTATGGGTACTGCAGAGGTGCTCTTGCCCTACGGACCCTTGGAAGAGGTATCTTACTACCTTGTTCCTATGGCAAAGAAGGCGTCCGTGCCTGTAGTTGTACATCTTGATCACGGTCTTTCCTTTGATCTTTGTGTAAAGGCATTGGATCTCGGCTTTACTTCGGTAATGTACGATTGCTCTACCGATACATATGAGGAAAATGTTCGCAAGGTTAAGGAGATGGCAGCCATCGCTCATTCCCGCGGTGCTACAATCGAGGGTGAGTTGGGTCACGTTGGCGACAACGAGGGCTCTGCCGAGGGAAGCTCTCATCTTGCAGATCCTTCCGCATACTTTACCGATCCTAAGATGGCAAAGGATTTCGTTGACAGAACCGGTGTTGACGCATTGGCTATCGCGGTTGGTAACGCGCACGGTGCATATAAGCTCCCTCCTAAGCTCGATTTCGAAAGAATTCGCACTATTGCAAATACCGTAGACGTTCCTCTCGTACTTCACGGTGGATCCGGTCTTACCGACGACGATTTCAGAAAGGCTATCCAGGAGGGTATCAGCAAGGTCAACATCTTTACCGACATCAACGTAGCGGCAGTTGAGGCTGAATTTAAGAAGTTCCAAAGCATGGACAAGGGACTTATCGACCTGATCCCCGCGGCAGTTGAGGCAGTTAAGCAGGAGACCATGAAAAAGATGAAGCTCTTTAGCAGCGACGGCAAGGCTTCTTACTCTGAAGCTGATTCTGCAATCAATCTTGAAATGATTGCAAAGCTGGTTGCACAGGAAGTTGCAAAATACTACAATAGATAATTATTGAATAAAAAATCCAACACAGAGCTTTAAGTCTGTGTTGGATTTTTTGTTTTGCTGTTTCTTACATATATATCACACAAGGCGTGTATGTAATCGCTCGCTTGCGAGCGTATGGAATACGCAACTTGTTGCGGCATGGAATCAATCCGAAGGGAATATACACGCTGGAGCGTGATGCCATGCGCCTACGGCGATTACATACACGACTGCGTCGTGATTACATACCAATCCTTCGGATTGGATAGAAAAAGAGCAAGTCATAAGACTTGCTCTTTTTCTTGGCACGCCGTAAGGGATTCAGAACCTTTACGCAAAGGCTATGCCTTTGGTGTTGGATTTCTCTTGACCGGTACGGCATAACAAAAACAGAGGATGGATTAAATCCATCCAATTCTCCAATATTATTAAACTAAATGGTGAGGACGGGATTCAGAACCTTTACGCAAAGGCTGCGCCTTTGGTGTTGGATTTCTCTTGACCAATACGGCTTAACAAAAAATAAAGGATGGAACGAATCCATCCTTTATTTTTTGGCACGCCGTAAGGGATTCGAACCCCTGACCTTTTGGTTCGTAGCCAAACACTCTATCCAGCTGAGCTAACGGCGCATATTTTAGTGCACGCTTTTGTCGTACCCATATATTATAGCACAAAATTTGTATTTGTCAAGGGCTTTTTTGAAAAAAAATCAAAAAAATTTCACTTTTTTAGAAAAAAACTATTGACAAGCCTATTTCATTGTGATATAATGGTTCTACCTCTGCAAAGGGCTTTTTTGTTGTGCGCTGTGCGCAAAAGTGCACTCAGTCCTTCAGAGGGAGGTACACAGACCGCAAAACGGTCAAATAAAATTCAAATGGGAGGTGCCGAAATCATGGCTAATGATGCAAGAGTCAAAATTACTCTCGTATGCACTGAGTGCAAGCAGAGAAATTACGACACAAAGAAAAACAAGAAGAATGATCCGGACAGACTCGAGCTTAAGAAGTTCTGCAAGTTCTGCCGCAAGCACACTCTTCACAAAGAGTCTAAGTGATAGGGGGATCTAATATGACTTTCACAACAAAAAGAAGTCTTATCGCCCTTCTCCTGTCTCTTGTGTTGGTTGTATCAATCTTTACCGTATCGGTTTTTGCTGACACCGACTCCGGATCCGAGGAATCCTCTTCCGTAGCAGAGTCCGTATCGTCCGAAGCCGAGGAATCTAAGTCTGAAACAGAGTCTAGTTCCAGCTCCACCAGTGATGCTGATAAAGAAGCTGAGGCTGAGAGAAAAGAGATGAGAAACACCCTTATCATCAACGGTGTTATCATCGGTTCTATTATTGCAATTGCAATTGCTCTCGTTATAAGATTCCACAAGAAGATTTTTGAATTCCTTCGCACTGTAAAGAGTGAGCTCAAGAAGATCGTTTGGACTTCCAAGGAAAACACTCGCAAGAGCTTTATTGTAGTTGTAATTGTTGCAGTTGCAGTTGCACTTGCTTTGTTTGTAATCGACTATTCGTTCGGTTTCGTTGTAAGAACACTTTCTTCTCTTATCTGAGATTAAATTATCACGGAGTAGACTATGAGTGATATTGATGGAATGAACGTAGGCCTGAGATGGTACGTTGCGCACACCTATTCGGGTTATGAAAACAAGGTTAAAGCAAACCTTGAAAAAATTGTTGAAAACCGTGGCCTTGGAAATCTTATTTATGATGTAAAGGTTCCTGTTGAGACGGTTATCGAAAAGGACGGCGACAAGGAAAAGGTTCAGGAATTGAAGATTTTCCCCAGCTACGTGTTCATTAAAATGGTAATGACCGATGAGAGCTGGCACGCAGTTCGAAACATTACCGGTGTTACCGGTTTTGTAGGCCCCGGATCCCGCCCCACTCCCTTGAGTGAAAGAGAGGTTCTTGATATGAATCTCGAAAGCGTAGAAGAGACAAGAATTCAGCTCAGCTTCAACGTTGGCGACGAGGTCAGTGTTATCAGTGGATTGTTTGAGGGTTATGACGGAGTGGTTCAGTCCATTACCGAGGATCTCAAGACAGTTACCGTGCTCGTAAAGCGCGGTCGCAGAGATATGCCTGTCGAGATCGAGACCGAAATGCTCAAGCTAAAAGCACACAATTAATTCTTTTATTGTTTCTTTATAAAGAAAACAATCGCATCACAAAAGATGCATAAGTGGGAGGGAGAAAAATTTGTAATTCTCCCGCACAAGTACCACATTGGAGGTGTAATTTATTATGGCAAAGAAAATTATGGGTTACATCAAGCTGCAGCTCCCTGCAGGTAAGGCTACTCCTCAGCCTCCCGTAGGTCCTGCGCTTGGTCAGTACGGTGTTGCAATTCCCGTATTTACAAAAGAGTTTAACGAAAGAACTAAGAATGACATTGGTCTTATCATCCCCGTTGTTATCACTGTTTACGCAGACCGTTCTTTCACTTTCATTACTAAGACTCCCCCTGCAGCAGTTCTTATTAAGAAGGCAGCAGGCATCGAGTCCGGTTCCGGCAAGCCTAACAAGGATAAGGTTGCTAAGATCACCAGCGAACAGGTTAGAAAGATCGCTGAAACAAAGATGCCCGACCTCAACGCAGGCTCTATCGAGGCTGCTATGAGCATGGTGGCTGGTACTGCACGCTCTATGGGCGTTGTAGTTGAAGACTAAGATAGGAGGTAAGTAGAAAATGGGAAAGAAATATACAGATAGCGTAAAGCTTATTGAAAAGAACAGACTCTACGATCCTTCCGAGGCTCTCTCTCTTGTTTGCCAGACTTCTAAGGCAAAGTTCGATGAAACCATCGAAGTACACGTACGTCTCGGCGTTGACTCCCGTCACGCAGACCAGCAGGTTAGAGGCGCAGTTGTTCTCCCCAACGGTACCGGTAAGAGCGTAAAGGTTCTCGTATTCGCTAAGGGTGACAACGTTCAGAAGGCACTTGACGCAGGTGCTGAATATGTAGGTGGCGCAGAGTACGCTGAAAAGATCCAGCAGGAAAACTGGTTCGATTTCGACGTAGTTATCGCTTCTCCCGATATGATGGGTGTTATCGGTCGTCTCGGTAAGGTTCTCGGTCCTAAGGGACTTATGCCTTCTCCTAAGGCAGGTACCGTTACCCCCGACGTTGCTCGTGCAGTAACCGAGGCTAAGGCTGGTAAGATCGAGTACAGACTTGATAAGACCAACATTATCCACTGCCCCATCGGTAAG
>JAZOMF010000054.1:0-2802 GCA_045653805.1 Eubacteriales bacterium | reverse complement strand
GCAGCACAGCTTGAGAAGAGAGTATCCTTCCGTCGCGCAATGAAGCTTGCCATCGGCAGAACCATGCGTCTTGGCGTTAAGGGTATCAAGGTATCCTGCTCCGGTCGTCTTGGCGGTGCCGAGATCGCACGTTCCGAGCACTACCACGAGGGTACTATTCCGCTTCAGACCCTCAGAGCCGACATCGACTACGGTTTCTGGGAGGCGAACACCACTTACGGTAAGATTGGTGTAAAGGTCTGGATTTACAAGGGTGAGGTTCTCGCTGAGGGTATGTCCCAGAGAAGCGAGCGTCCCGAGAGACCCCGTAGAAGAAACGACGGTAACAACAACCGTGGTGACAGACGTCCCGCTCGCAGAGACGGCGCACGTCAGGGTCAGGGCAGAGCACCCAGAAGAAATGCAGAGGAGGGCAATAAATAATGTTAATGCCTAAGAGAGTTAAGTTCAGACGCGTACAGCGCGGAAGACTTACCGGTAAAGCCCTTCGCGGTAACAAGATTACCAACGGATCCTTCGGTCTCGTAGCAACCGAGCCCGCATGGATCACCTCCAACCAGATAGAGGCTGCCCGTATTGCGATGACCAGATACGTAAAGCGTGGCGGTAAGGTTTGGATAAAGATATTCCCCGATAAGCCCATCACGGAAAAGCCTGCCGAGACTCGAATGGGTTCCGGTAAGGGTTCTCCCGAGTACTGGGTAGCAGTCGTTAAGCCCGGACGCGTTATGTTCGAGATGGACGGCGTTACCGAGGAGCAGGCAAAAGAAGCAATGCGTCTGGCTGCGAACAAGCTCCCCATTAAGTGCAAGTTTGCAAGAAAAGCAGACCTTGAAAACGAGGAGGTTTAAGCAATGAAGGCATCTGAACTCAGAGAAATGACCGCTGAGCAGCTTAGCGCGAAGCTCGGCGAGCTCAAAGAGGAGCTTTTCAATCTCCGTTTCCAGCTTGAAGTAAAGCAGCTTGACAATCCTCACAAAATCAAAGATGTTAAGCATGACATTGCTCGCGTAATGACTGTTCTTCGCGAGAAGAATGCATAACGGAGGTAATGAAAATGACTGAAACTCGTAATTTGAGAAAAGTAAGAGTGGGTAAGGTAGTAAGCGATAAGATGGACAAGACCATCGTAGTTGCTATCGAGGACAACGTCCGCCACCCCAAGTACGGCAAGATCATCAAGAGAACCGTTAAGATTCACGCTCACGATGAGAAGAACAGCTGTGCTATCGGCGATAAGGTCGCTGTAATGGAAACGAGACCTCTCTCCAAGACCAAGAGATGGAGACTCGTTGAGATAGTCGAAAAGGCTAAATAATTAACAACAAACAAGACAAGTCACTAAACCAGTAGGTAGGTTAAAGGCTTACCGAAAAAGGAGGAAAAAACAGTGATTCAGCAGCAATCGTTAATGAAAGTCGCAGATAACACCGGTGCAAAAGAGCTTATGTGCATCAGAGTTCTCGGCGGCACGGGTCGCCGCTATGCAAGCATCGGAGATATCGTTGTTTGCGCTGTCAAGAAGGCAGCTGCCGGCGGCGTAGTAAAGAAGGGCGACGTTGTTAAGGCAGTCGTAGTCAGAACTGTTAAG
The DNA here is from genome assembly GCA_045653805.1 of Eubacteriales bacterium. Classification (GTDB taxonomy): domain Bacteria; phylum Bacillota; class Clostridia; order Oscillospirales; family CAG-272; genus SVTX01. The sequence goes on along the minus strand of JAZOMF010000054.1, from coordinate 1,211 downwards.
GAAACTCGCCGTGCAGACGGTTCTTACATCAAGTTTGATGAGAACGCTGCAGTTATTATCAAGGAAGACAAAACGCCTAAAGGTACTCGTATCTTTGGCCCGGTAGCAAGAGAGCTTCGTGAGCACGACTTCACGAAAATCCTTTCTCTTGCACCCGAAGTACTTTAATTCACAAGGAGGATATTTCAATGGAAAAGCTTCACATCAAAAAAGACGATACCGTTGTTGTTATCTCCGGTGATTCCAAGGGTACTCGCGGTAAGGTTATCGCCGCTGCTCCCGAAGAGGGCAAGGTTATAGTAGCAGGCGCTAACGTAGTTTCTAAGCACACCAAGGCTCGTAAGCAGGGCGACAAGTCCCAGATAATCAAGACCGAGGGTGCTATGTACGCTTGCAAGGTTCAGCTCGTTTGCCCCAAGTGCGACAAGGGTGTTCGCGCAAAGGTTAAGCTCGTTGACGGCAAGAAGGTTCGCGTTTGCGCTAAGTGCGGCGCGGAAATATAATGAGGAGGTAGAGAAAAATGTCAAGATTTGCTGAAAAGTATAAGAATGAAGTTGCTCCCGCCCTCATGAAAAAGTTCGGTTATTCTTCGGTAATGCAGATTCCGAAGTTTAACAAGATCGTTATCAACGTCGGATGCGGCGACGCAAAGGATAACTCCAAGGTTATCGACAACGTAATCGAGGAGATAAGCCTTATCTCCGGTCAGAAGGCGGTTCCCACCTTCGCTCACAAGTCCATCGCGAACTTCAAGCTTCGTGAGGGTATGAAGATCGGTGTAAAGGTAACTCTCCGCGGTGAGAAGATGTACGAGTTTATGGATAAGCTCTTCAGCTTCGCACTTCCCCGTGTTCGTGACTTCAAGGGTATCAATCCCAACGGCTTCGACGGCAGAGGCAACTACGCTCTCGGTCTTAAGGAGCAGCTCATATTCCCCGAGATTGAGTATGACAAGGTTGACAAGATCCGCGGTATGGACATCGTGTTTGTAACCACCGCTGGAACCGACGAAGAAGCAAAAGAGATGCTCACCCTTATGGGCGCACCCTTTGCAGGTTAAGGAGAAAAGATATGGCAAAGAAGTCTATGATACTCAAGCAGCAGAGAGAGCCTAAGTTCTCTACTCGCGCTTATAACAGATGCAAGATCTGTGGCAGACCTCACGCTTACCTTCGTAAGTACGGTATCTGCCGTATCTGCTTCCGTGAGCT
>JAZOMF010000053.1:0-5715 GCA_045653805.1 Eubacteriales bacterium | reverse complement strand
CGGTCTTTGCTACCTTGAATACATACTTTCTCTGAGCCATCAGATCCATAGAAGCTTCGGAAATGACGGGCTTAATGATTACATCTTCAAGCATTCTCATTATGCATATACCTCCTCGAGCATTTTAACTGCTGCAACGGTGGTTACGATCTTCTCAGCGTTGAGAACGTCGTATACGTTAAGAGCAGTAGAATAGATCTTCTTTCCATCCTCGGTCTCGTTGCAAGTGATGAAGCTTGTCTTAGCACCGGGAATGTTAGCGCAGCTTCTGATTACGAAGACATTAACCTCGGGAAGAAGCACGTAGGGCTTTCTGGTAGCACCGAGTACGCTGAACATATCAGCCATTACGCGGGTCTTGTAGGTCTCCATGGAGATATCATCGAGAACGATGAAGTTTCCATTTGCGATCTTGTCAGCGATTGCGCTGATAAGAGCGATTCTCTTAGTCTTCTTGTTAAGACCGGTGCGGTAGCTTCTGGGCTTAGGACCAAGAGCAATACCACCGTGAGTCCACTGAGGAGAACGGGTGGAACCCTGACGAGCTCTACCGGTACCCTTCTGTCTCCAGGGCTTTCTGCCGCCGCCGGAAACCTCAGAACGAGTGAGGGTGGACTGAGTTCCCTGTCTCTGATTGAGAAGGTAAGCTCTTACTGCGGCGTGGAGGACAGTGCCGTTGATTTTCTCTGCACCGAAAAGAACATTCGAGAGCTCCATGGATCCGACTTCAGCGCCGGCCATATTAACAACTTTAATAGTAGGCATTATTTATTTCCTCCTTCCGATTATGCTTTGATCGAATCGCAAATGAATACGATACCGTCCTTCGCACCGGGGATAGCACCCTTAACTGCGATGAGGTTCTTTTCTGCGTCGATCTTTACGATTTTAAGATTCTGAACAGTTACCTGTTCGTTACCGTACTGACCAGCCATCTTCTTGTTTTTGAAGATTCTTGCGGGGTCAATAACGCCCATGGAACCGGACTGACGGTGGATAGGACCAATACCGTGAGTAGCTCCGAGCATGTGAAGATTCCATCTCTTGATAGCGCCGGTGTAACCACGACCCTTTGTCATACCTGTTACGTCGACCTTGTCGCCTGCGGCGAAGGTATCGGCTGTAATGACGTCGCCAACGTTTACTGCACTGCAATCGTCAAGACGGAATTCCTTGAGATGTCTCTTGAAAGAAACACCTGCTTTGTTGAAGTGGCCCTGAAGAGCCTTGTTGGTGTGCTTCTCCTTAGCCTCGGTGTAGCCGAGCTGGATTGCATCATAACCATCGTTCTCAGCAGTCTTCTTCTGTACTACTGCACAGGGACCAGCCTGAATAACGGTTACAGGGATTACGTTACCCTTTTCGTCGAAAATCTGAGTCATACCGATCTTCTTACCGATAATACCCTTTTTCATTTTCTTTTTCCTCCTGTAAATTATTGGTTGATACGGATCACGTCCGCTCAACATGACTTACAAAGTTACCGTCACAGCGTTTTGTTCGCCGCCGGCTGTTGTCTTTGTTTTGCGAGTGGATCTCGCGTGCTTGATAAGACAAATTGTTTTTGTTTTGTTTTTTGAGATTAAAGCTTAACCTCGATCTCAACGCCTGCAGGGAGTTCAACGTTCATCAAAGCATCAACAGTCTTCTGGTTGGGCTTGATGATATCGATGAGTCTCTTGTGAGTGCGCATTTCAAACTGCTCACGAGCGTCCTTGTACTTGTGTACCGCACGGAGGATAGTAACTATCTCTCTCTCGGTAGGAAGCGGAATAGGACCGGAAACCTCGCTGCCGTTTGCCTTTGCTACGGTTACGATCTTCTCTGCAGCGGTATCGATGAGAGTGTGATCGTAGCTCTTAAGACGAACTCTGATTTTTTCATTAACTGCCATTGTTAGGTGCCTCCTTTCAGATATTGGCTCTCGCTCACTCGCCATACGCTCGTGCGTATATATAAGAATGAAGCGAATCGCCTTTAAATGTTGGGACGCTTTCTTCGTACACCGTGCCGTGTGTTTCTTCCTCTCTCCATTAAAACACGGAATCTATCTGCGTCAGCATACTACAGACAAACTCCGGACTAAAAGCTAAAGGATCAAACACTCAAGCACCACTATGCCGCATGTTGCTTAGTGTGTGTATGAAAGACTACGTCGCCCGTTCATACGGACATACTCCACGAAAATTACCTCTTAAAGGCGTCCCTTCAAGAGCAACCTCTCGTTTCATCGCATATCAAGCTCCACAATTATACACTATTTTGTCTTTTTTGTCAATAGTATATAAAAAAATTATTTCATAAAATTTCACTGAAATTTACAAGGCGTTTTTGTGCATCATTCACAAATAATCAACATTTTGGCACAAAATGAGGCTTTTTTGTCATCACTTACCTCTCAACAAGTCGAATTTTGCTCAAAAATTCAACTTGAAACAGTAAAAAAATACAAATTTGTTCCGATTGTCTATTTTTCGTTAACAATTTTATTGTATAATATGTATATACAACTTTTTTGCACATATATTTATGAGCAATTCGATACCAAACGGAGCTTTTGATGGAACAAAACACAAATTTGAATAAGGAAGCCGGGCAGTTCGCCACTATATACAAAATTGCATCGACAATAATGATAGCCATGCTAATGATAATAGGTGCTGTGGCGTTTGCACTTTTTTTCAATCGTGATAGCAGATATCTTATATCCTCTCCCGTAGTCTTTGCCCTATATGGTGCACTGGCAATAACGGTAATCTTCGCCCTATCGGCACTTTTTATGCTCAAGGGCACAACCCTCACTCTCCCCGCCCCCACGGCAAATCGCATAATAGCGGTAATTTCCGCAGGCACTTCGGCAGTTCCCTTCATTTATTATATATATAGTGATGCGAGTGCCAAAATCGCCGCAATTACCTCCGACGCAGGTTCTGCCGCGGCATCTTATGAGGGGCTTGATACTCTCGCTACAATGATAACAGTGGTCTCCGCCGTATCTACCCTGTGCTCCCTTTATCTTGTAATTCGCGACAGCAAAGTAGCAGCTCTAATAAGCGGATACGGAAGAGTGATATTCTTAGCTTTGATAATCACAAAGCTTTATCTTGATTTTTCCGTTGAGTTAAATTCCCCCGTAAAGATACTGGTACAATTCGGCGCGGCAGCCGCAATGCTGGCAACTACCGCGCAGCTTCGACCTCTCATTGGCAAACACGGAGCGCCTTATTTCGTGTTGACTCAATTCTTGTCAGCAGCATTGTGTCTGCTTTGCTTTGTGCTCTTCGCCACAGAGATTGCACCCAATTTTGCTAAATACACAACCGACCTTTTCGCATTCCCCATCATGCTCCTTCTGTTTGGCATAGAGAGCGCAGTAAATCTCTTTGCCTGCCGCATCGAAGTATGCACCGCTTCCCCGGAGATCGGTAACGAGGAAGCCGACTCCGCCAAAGAAATCACAAATACCGAAATCGACACACCCGAGTGTGAGACGGCATCAGAGAGCACCGACGAAATCACCACAAATCCCACCGAAACAAGCGATCAATAACCTCTATATATAATAATAAGGAAAGGAACTGTCCTAAAAACATGAAAACTTCATCGGGAAATTCCGCAAATACAAGAATACAGTGGCTACACAAAAAGATAGCAAACAACTATTATCCCAATGCCATGCGTTTGGCAGAGCGCTTTGATATATCACACCGCCAGGCACAACGCGACGTTGACTACCTCAAAAAGAAGCTGGGTGCACCCATGGAATATAGCCTTGAGCACAAGGGATATTACTATACCGAGCAGTATTCCCTGCCTCTGGTCCTCTCCAGCGATAACGACGACTCGCTCAACGAGCTGGCAGACAGCATGTCGGGAGCATCAATGCAAGCGGAGAACGCATTTAACCAGATGCAGATACCCTATACCGCAACCGTCGAGATCCCTGACAAGCTCTCCGTGCTCTCGCTGAAGAATTTTATCATCTCCAGAGAGCCTCGCAACAAGTACGTCTGCGAATTCCACAACGTGGAGCAGTTTTTGAGCGTACTGATCACACTTCGATCGGATTTTAAGATAGTTGAGCCTATGTGGATACGTGAAAGACTTGTGAAAATGGCTGAAAACATCATAAAAAACAACAAATTTTAAAAAAATACAAAAAAATTCAAATTATTTTTCAAAAACCTATTGACAAATCATTTTTCTTGTGATATAATGCACGAGTGAGCCAAGAAAGGCTCTTATCCAAAGACAGCAGGTTCCCGTAAAAGCGTAAAGCCACCCTGCCGAGGAAGAATTAAAATGATATAAATATGCCTATGTGGTTTTTTAGATCTTTCTTCGCGGTATGCGTACTTTCGCTCGGGAAGAAAGTTTTTTTATTCATTTAATCACGGGAGGTTAAATCAAATGCCTAGTAACGCAATACTCGAACAGAAGAAACAGGTAGTTGCAGACCTCGCAGAGCAGATTAAGGCAAGCGCATCCGGTGTAGTTGTTAATTATCAGGGTATCACCGTTGAGAAGGACACAGCTCTCCGTAAGGCTCTTCGTGAAGCAGGTGTTAAGTACGTTGTTATGAAGAACACCCTCACCGGCAGAGCTTGCGATATGTGCGGATACAGCGATATGAAGCAGTACCTCAGCGGTATGACTGCTATCGCTATCTCCAGCCCCGAAGATCCCATCGCTCCCGCAAAGATCCTCAAGGAATACGCTGATAAGATCGATTCCTTCCAGATCCTCGCCGGTTACTGTGATGGTGAGGTTATCGATGCAGCAGGTGTTAACAGCCTCGCAGAGATTCCTTCCAAGGAAGTTCTCCTTGCGAAGTTCCTCGGCTCTATCAAGTCTCCTATCTACAACTTCGCTTATGCTATTCAGGCTATCGTCGACAAAGAAAACGAAGGCTCCGAAGAAGCACCCGCAGCAGAAGCAGCTGCAGAATAATCGGTCAAGTACCGCAAAACACAAAAATCTATTTATATTTCCATATTCAGGAGGTAATTCAAAATGGCATCCGAAAAGATCACAAATATTGTTGAAGAAATCAAGACCCTTACTATTCTCGAGCTCGCTGACCTCGTAAAGGCAGTTGAGGAAGAGTTCGGCGTATCCGCAGCAGCTCCCGTAGGTGTAGTTGCAGTAGCAGGCGCAGCAGCAGCTCCCGCAGCTGAGGAGAAGACCGAGTTCGACGTAATCCTCACCGGATTCGGCGACAAGAAGCTCAACGTAATCAAGGTTATCCGTGAGATCACCGGTCTCGGCCTCAAGGAAGCTAAGGACATGGTTGAGGGCTGCCCCAAGGCAGTTAAGGAAGGCGTTTCTAAGGAAGACGCTGAGAAGGTTAAGGCTGACCTCGAGGCTGCAGGCGCAACCGTTGAGATCAAGTAATTTAAACCTTAGATCCTTTTCTAAACAACAAATTGCAAGTTAAACTGTCTGTTAATTTTGGATAACAGAACGAGCCGTGCGGTAGTAATCGCGCGGCTCGTTTTTGCTTATATGCCAAAATGACAAATTGGAGTTTATCGGTGAGAGGGGCGACACCATACGCCGTAGGGGGAGTGGCTTGCTCCTCCCGTTAACGAACATTTAAATTCAACGAGCGGGACGCCGAGGACGTCGTCCCCTACGAATTTGAAATCGTTAAAACACCTTCTACGACAAACAAATTGGCAATCGTTTTAGACCGTAGGGGACGACGTCCTCGGC
>JAZOMF010000052.1:0-11205 GCA_045653805.1 Eubacteriales bacterium | reverse complement strand
ATACCATTCTCTCAAACGCTATCCGACTGGAAGGAAAAGAGTTTAACATCAATATCAGTAAGGAAAGCATTATCTTAGACCGCGTGCCGATTATAGAAGACGGCGAAACGGTTGGCAAGGTAGCGATCCTACACAATCGCGCGGAATATAAGAAACTGATGGAGGATCTCTCGGGAACCAGATATCTTGTGGATTCCATGCGAGCGAACAATCACGACTTTACCAATAAGCTTCACGTCATACTCGGTCTGATTCAAATGGAGATGTACGACGAGGCAGCCTCGTATATCCAAAATATCTCGATGGTTCAAAGAGAGAATATCAGCAAGGTAATGAATGCAGTCAATGACCCTGCGGTAGCCGCTTTGCTGATCGGTAAGATTGCAAGAGCATCCGAGTTGAACGTTTCTTTTGTCTTGCGAGAGGAATCATTCTATTCCGCATCCGATATCCACCTGCCGTCTGAGGTATTGGTCACGTCGATTGGAAACCTTATCGACAACGCCTACGATTCTATGAATAAGGAAGCAGGAAGCGATGCCCACAACGAGCTTATGTTCGGCATCTATTCAAAGCCCGGAGCATTGCTGATCACCGTAGACGATACGGGTGCGGGTATTGACGAGAGCGACATAGACCACATCTTTGATAACGGATACTCCACAAAGGGAGAGGGACGCGGCACGGGACTTTACCAAGTGAAGTCCATGATTGAAAATTACGGAGGAAAAATCACCGTTGAATCGCAAAAGGGCGTTGGTACGTCGTTTACCGTTAGCTTTTCAATGGAGAAATAGGAGAGATCATGTATAAGGTTTTAATCGTAGAAGACGACCCAATGGTGTCGATGATCAACGAGCAATACATCAAGCGTAACGGAAGCTTTGAGCTTGTCGGACAGTGCAGAGACGGAAAGAGTGCCTTGCGCTTCTTGGAGGAGAACGAGGTAGATCTTGTTGTTCTTGACGTCTATATGCCGATCATGGACGGCTTTGAGACCTTAAAGAATATCCGCAACATGAAATGCTCTTGTGACGTCATTATGGTTACGGCGGCGAATAACAGAGAGTCGCTTGAGGAAGCGATGCGCTTCGGTATCGTGGATTATCTCGTAAAGCCTTTTACATACGAGCGCTTCCAGATCGCGCTGGATAAGTATATTGCACATACCAAGGCGCTTCAAAATCTTGATATGCTCAATCAGACGAACATTGACTACATTATGGAAGGCAAAAAGAATAAGAGCGACGAGATCTATCCGAAGGGTATCCAAGAAAAGACCTTGAAGCTCTTGATGGAGCATATGAAGCAAAATGCGGGGAAATGGTTTACGGGAGACGAGATCGCAACTGTCGTCAACCTTACAGCTGTCACGGTCAGACGTTATATGAATTATCTGAGCGAGATCGGCTTTGTTGTCAGCCGTATGGACTATGAAACAGGCGGCAGACCGTGTATGAAATATCAGATGAAATAAAAAAGAAGCGGGACCGAAATGGCCTCGCTTCATCTGTTTTTGTAGAAGTCGTTCTCGTTAAGTGAAAAAAACGTTGATGTGTTCACATTTTTATGATATAATTTTATTATATGATTGATCTCTCTTTTATTACCTTGAGAGTAGCATTAAGTTTGAAACCGATAAGAGGAGAATTATTTGCGAATGAAGCTGATTGTAGCGGTGGATCGTGAATGGGGAATAGGTTATCGTGGGGAACTGTTAGCGACCGTGAAAGAGGACCTCGCCCATTTTCGTGAATTAACTGTAGGAAAAACAATAGTGTACGGTTCTATTACGCTGAGAACTTTCCCGGGAGGGAGACCATTAAAAAACAGAAGAAACCTAATTCTTTCCACCAATCCTAACCTTAAACCTGAAGAAGCTATCGTACTTCGCTCAGTGGAGGAACTGATTGCCTATGAAAAAGCCCATCCGGAGGAAGATATCGTAGTTGTCGGAGGGGCTTCGGTTTATAAACAACTCTTGCCATACTGCGAAACCGCCTATGTTACCCGGTTTAATGCTTCGTTCAAGAAAGACGTCTATTTCCCGAATTTGGATGAGAACCCAAGTTGGCAGTGCGTTTTCGTTAGCGAAACTCACTATAGCAACGGTGCTACTGATACAGAAGATGGAATGCCGTATTGTTTCACCGAATACAGGCGGGTGGACGCATAGGAAAAGAGCTTTATCGGGCAGACAGCACGGACTCTGTGTTGCTTTTTCCTCCCTATAAACTATTTACCATATCGGCATAAATTCATAAAAAATACTTGAAAAAAATTATGAATGGTGATATAATATAGTTTGTTAATTTGTAGGGAGCTTGTGTTACGGGCTGAGAGGAAGGTGTGACCTTCGACCGATACCTGATTTGGATAATGCCAACGTAGGGATACCCACATAAAGAGTATTAGCGGGAAGCTACCAAAGAGGGTGGTCTTCCCGTTTTTTGCTTATTAAATATTATTCAAGAGGCGGCGGGTGGGACACATGCTGCCTTACTGCTTTTTTGAGGGTCAAATAACCTGAAGGTAAATTTGGAACTTAATTTGACGGAGGAATCCTTTATGATAGACATAGGAGGCACAAAAATGGATCATGAAAAAATCAAAGAGGGCGTTCGGCTGTTGCTGAAAGGCATCGGCGAAGATGTAGATCGTGAAGGTCTACTGGAAACACCCGACCGAATTGCACGTATGTGTGAACAGATCTTCGGCGGACTTAATGAGGATGCTTCTGTTCATCTGAATACACAGTTTCACGCGGCATGCAACAATATGGTGTTAGAAAAGGATATTACCTTTTACTCGGTATGTGAACACCATCTCCTTCCGTTCTACGGAAAAGTACACGTGGCATACATTCCGGATGGAACGGTTGCGGGATTGAGTAAGCTTGCCAGAACGGTTGAGGTTTTTGCCAGACGTCCGCAGATTCAGGAGAATATGACTGCGCAGATAGCAGATGACATAGAAAAGCATCTGCACCCCAAGGGGGTTATGGTTATGATTGAGGCAGAGCATATGTGTATGACAATGCGCGGTGTGCAAAAGCCGGGCAGCAAAACCGTTACAACGATCACACGCGGTGCATTCAATGAAGATTATTCGCTTCAGCAGACTTTCCTTAACATGGTAAAAGTCTGAATAAGCAGAGGATTAAGAGATGAACGACAATAGTGTTGACCGTGTACAACGGATACAGAAAAATCCTATGTTTCAGGAGCTTTATATGAAATTGCAGGATGCGGAAAAAAGCCGCATCTTCTGCAAGCATACGATGGAGCATTTTCTTGACGTGGCGAGGCTGATGTATATATTTTGCTTGGAAGATAGTGAGAACATAAGAAAAGACGTGATCTATGCTACAGCACTCCTTCATGATTTGGGCAGATATGAGCAGATAACCTTTGGAACGCCGCATAACGTAGCAGGCGTTGAGATTGCAGGGAATATCTTGATTGAATGCGGCTTTACAGAAAATGAAATACGGTCTATTCAAAATGCTATTGCAAGTCACAGAGAACCACACGGTGTTGATGCCGACAAGCTGACGACATATCTCTACAGGGCTGACAAGATGTCTCGAAATTGCTTTTCCTGTGCTGCCCGCTCGGAATGTAACTGGCCGGACGAAAAAAAGAATGAGTGGATTGTATCCTGAGATATAGGAGGAATAGCTATGAAAATAGGTAATAGGGTGTTCGATGTTGAACACAGAACATATATTATGGGCATATTGAACGTCACACCGGATTCCTTTTCGGATGGGGGCAAATTCAATCAAATTGATGCAGCTCTTTATCACGCAGAGGAAATGATTCGCGACGGAGCAGATATTGTGGATGTCGGCGGAGAATCGACTCGACCGGGGCATACGGTAATATCGGATGAGGAAGAGATATCTCGTGTTGCTCCAGTAATCGAAGCGATAAAGAGGCGTTTGGACATTCCTGTATCTATTGATACGTATAAAGGAAAAGTAACGGAAGCTGCTTTGAAGGCAGGTGCCGATCTTGTCAATGATATCTGGGGCTTTAAGTATGATCATAGGGTTGCCGAGCTGACCGCTCACTATGGTGTCGCTTGTTGCTTAATGCATAACCGTTCGGAACCTCTCTATCAAGACTACCTGAAGGATGTCGTAGAGGATCTGAAAGAGTGTGTCCGCATTGCAAAAGACGCAGGGATATCCGACGATAAGATCATCTTGGATCCCGGTGTTGGCTTTGGCAAGACGTATCAAATGAATTTGGAAATCATCAACCACGTGGACGTACTCCATAGCTTAGGGTTCCCGATCCTTCTTGGAACATCACGCAAATCTGTTATAGGTCAAACCTTAAATCTTCCGACAGATCAGCGCGTGGAGGGAACTCTTGCCACCACTGTATTAGGTGTGATGAAAGGGTGTGCGTTTGTTCGGGTACACGACGTTAAGGAAAATAAGCGTGTTATACAGATGACAGAGGCAATTTTGAGCCGATAGGAGAAGAAATGGATAAGATAAGTATACAAGGTTTAGAAGTATATGCAAAGCACGGTGTTTATCCGGAAGAGAACACTCTCGGACAAAAATTTGTGGTCTCTGTTGATATGTATACGAGTACTCGGAATGCAGGCTTGGCGGATGATCTGTCCCTTTCGGTAAACTATGGCGAGGTCAGTCATTTTATCAACGAATTTATGACTAAGCACACGTGGAAATTGATAGAGACGGTTGCAGAACGTCTGGCTCAAGCGCTGCTATCAAACTACACACTCGTTGAACAAGCAGATCTCACGATTGAAAAGCCTTGGGCTCCAATAGGACTTCCGTTAAAAACTGTTTCGGTAAGCATAAGCAGAAGATGGCATATTGCCTACATTGCACTCGGATCTAATATGGGAGACAAAAAAGGATACCTTGACATGGCAATCAGCAGGCTGAAGGAAAGGGCAGACTGCCGAGTTGAAAGAGTCTCCGATTATCTTGTGACCGCTCCGTATGGGGGAGTAGAGCAGGATGATTTCCTTAATGGTGCTCTTGAATTGAAGACTACATTGGAGCCCGAAGAACTGTTGGATGTCCTTCACGAGATTGAGCGGGAAGCAGGTCGCGTGAGAGAGATCCACTGGGGACCGCGCACATTGGATTTGGATATCCTGTTATATGACGATACGGTTGTTGATACCGAGCGCCTCCATATTCCGCATATTGAGATGCATAAGCGGGATTTTGTGCTGAAGCCTATGGCACAGATTGCACCGTGGAAACGACACCCTCTTTTAGGGAAGACGGTTGAAGAATTATATGACAATTTGATTCGAAATCATTAAGCTGAACAATATGGGAGAAGTTCGATATGAATAGTGATGTAGTAAGAATTGGTTCGTGTATATTAGCCTGTGATATGGCTTGTATGGTTCGCTTTTACAGAGATACACTTGGTCTCCAAACCGATTGGGATGGCGGTAATTTTGCTGAGTTTAAGACAGCCAGCGGTGCGTTATCGTTTTGGCTTTATAGCAGAAAAGAATTTGTTAAGGCTTTTGGGGAGGAGTATGTTCCGCCAAAGGGAATGAATCAGTCCTTTGAACTTGCATTATGGCTTCCTACTTATGCCGATGTGGATGAAGAATATGAGCGCTTGTTGAAGCTTGGGCTGAAATTTCCTTCCGGCAAGCCAATAACATATTCATTTGGAATCCGAAACTTTTATGTGGCTGACCCGGAAGGCAACCTGATTGAAATAGGAAGCATGAATAAATGACACCCCAAAATTCAAACAAAAATAAAACGAATGATATTGTGTTTATAGCGTTGTTTGCTGTTCTGATTGTCGTGTGTTCGTGGATATCCATACCCTCTGTGGTTCCGCTTACTATGCAGACCTTTGCGGTTTATCTGACACTGAATTATCTTGGTGCGAAGAGGGGCACCGTATCGATTTTCATTTATCTGTGCCTTGGCTTGATCGGCGCTCCGGTCTTTTCGAATTTCAATTCCGGAATTGGAGCACTATTTGGAGTAACGGGCGGATATATGCTCGGTTGGCTCTTATCCGGTCTTGTGATGGGGCTGTTAGAGAAGCTGCTTGGCACTAAAATATGGGCGCAGGCAATCTCAATGCTTGCAGGACTTATTGTTTGTTACATAGTGGGAACCGCGTGGTTTATGGTCGTATATGCCCGAAACACCGGACCTATTGGAATATGGTCTGCGCTGCTTTGGTGCGTCATTCCGTTTATTATTCCCGATCTGTTAAAGCTGGGACTCGCATTATGGATCAGTCTGCGATTGAAAAAGATCACAAAATTTGTTTAAGGAGAATGCTCCAAAAGGAGGATAAAATGATACTTGAATTAAGAAATATTGATAAATCCTTTGGTGAAAAGGAAGTGCTTAAGGGTGTTTCCTTTACAGCCGAAGGTGGCAAGGCTTTTGGCCTGCTTGGAAGGAACGGTGCGGGTAAGACGACGACCATCCGTATTCTGATGAACGTATTTCCCGCTAATAGCGGTGAAGTGCTTGTAGACGGAAAGCCAATCGATTATGATAAAATCGGTTTTGGCTATTTGCCCGAGGAGAGAGGATTGTATCCTAAGAAGCTTATTATCGATCAGCTTGTCTATTTTGCAGAGCTGAAGGGAATGAGTACCAAGGATGCCATAAAGGCGGTAGATTACTGGCTCGGCAGACTCGGTATGAGTGAATATCGCAACAAGCGCCTTGATACATTGTCAAAGGGTAATCAGCAAAAGATCCAGTTGATTACGGCTCTCGCACACGATCCTCATATTGTAATTCTGGACGAACCGTTCTCCGGTCTTGACCCCGTAAATGCGATGCTCCTGAAGGACGTAGTCAAGGAGCAGATCGCAAAAGGGAAGATCGTCCTGTTTTCAAGCCATCAGATGAGCTACATTGAAGAATTCTGCGACAGCATTGCCATCATCAATGCAGGTAAGGTCGCTCTTCATGGAGATCTTCACGACATTAAGAGAAACTACGTTCGCGATAAGCTGGTCGTCAGTACGACAAAGCCTGAATTGATCAAGGCTGATTTTGGAGAAGCTTGTACCAAACGCGAGGACGGCACATTGCTCATCCAGCTTGCAAGTCCTGATGACAAACAGGCAACAATGAAACGCCTTGTTGAAAACTACGATATCGACGAGGTTAAGGTGTTTGAGCCTTCGCTGAACGATATATTCGTAGAGTATGCGGGTGCGCAGATTTAAGGAGGCGAGAACAATGAAACAGTTTGGAAAAATACTGAAATTTGAATTAAAGGGCTATCTCAAGAATAAAGCCTTTGTTGGAATTACGATATTCCTCGTAGTAGCAATCGCAATTGCTATGTTTATACCTAATATCGTTTCGGCATTTAAGTCTGACGATGAAGGCGCTACCGAACAGACAGATCTTCCCGTTATGCTTGTGTATGCTGAAGACGAAAGTCTTTCGGGACTTGTCAAAGAATATTTTACCGGAGCATTTACGGGATACAATGTTACCGTAGCGGAAGGTACGATCGACGATGTGAAAGCAAAAATCACTTCAGGTCAAGCTGAATGTGCATTTGTGCTGAACAGTGCTTCCTCCTATACCTACTACGTCAACAATCTGTCTATGTACGATTCCAACGAGGCAATCGCAAGCGGTGTGCTTCAAGAAGTATACCGCGTAAATGCAATGATGCAGAACGGACTGACTCCGGAGCAGGCAAGTGAGATCATGGCTGTTCAGATCGAAAGCAGCAACGAAACGCTCGGTAAGGATCAGATGCAGAATTTCTTCTATACCTATATCATGATTTTTGCTCTGTATATGGTAATTCTCCTTTACGGACAAATGGTTGCGACCAACGTGGCAACAGAAAAAGCTTCGAGAGCTATGGAAGTGTTAGTTACGAGCGCAAAGCCCGCGAGCATGATGTTTGGCAAGGTGCTTGCATCCTGTATTGCAGGTCTTGTTCAGCTTGTTGCTATTTTCGGTTCGGCTCTTGTATTCTATAATATCAACAAATCCGCTTGGGGCGATAATATGATTATCCAGTCGATTTTCAATATCCCCGTGGATCTCTTCGTATTCATGTTGGTATTCTTTATACTCGGTTTCCTGATTTATGCCTTCCTGTATGGAGCGATTGGTTCTACCGCGTCTAAGCTTGAAGACATCAACACATCTGTAATGCCGATCACATTCCTCTTTATCATCGCCTTCTTTGTCGTTATGTTCTCTATGGCAAGTGGAAGTGTTGATACTGTTCTTATGAAGGTTTGCTCGTATATTCCGTTTACATCTCCCATGGCGATGTTTACAAGAATTTGTATGAGTACGGTTGCTTGGTATGAAATTGCAATTTCCATTGCCATTCTGATCGGTTCCACGATCGGTATCGGCGCACTGTCTGCGAAGATCTACCGTGTGGGTGTTCTTCTGTACGGAACTCCTCCGAAGATCTCGACGATAATAAAAACTGTGTTTAAGAAACAGTAAGAAAAATTGATCCTACTTTAACTTTTTTAATACCGTAAAACAGTTGAAATATTCATAAAAATATGATATAATTATAATACAAGTAATTATAGTTTCCCGATGAGGTTATGGGAAATCAATCTGTATAAGAACGACGGTACGCCCATAGCTTTGGATGAGTTATGGGCGTATTTTGCTTTCCAAAGTGTTGATAATAAAAATCAAGCGGAAACATGTTAAAGGGAGACTATTGATGAACAATTTGAAAGGAAGGTGAACTATGAAAATTCAATTTATCGGTGCGGCGCATGAGGTAACAGGAAGCTGTACTTTGCTTGAAGTAAACGACAGATATTATCTCATCGATTGCGGTATGGAACAGGGAATTGACGTGTTTCAGAACGTCGCCTTGCCAATCTCTCCGAGTCAGGTCGATGCAGTCTTTCTGACACACGCGCATATTGACCATTCCGGAATGTTACCAAGACTTTATAAGGACGGCTTCCGTGGCATTATTTACGCAACAGAAGCGACTGCAAAGCTGGCAGATATCATGCTTAAGGATAGTGCACATATCCAGATGAGCGAAGTGGAATGGAAAAACAGGAAAGCGGAACGTTCGGGCGATGAGAATCAGCAGCCTACCTATACCTTAGAGGATGCGATCGGAGCCATCAAGCTGTTTCGCGGTGTCCCTTATAATCAAAGGATCACGGTGTCCGCAGGCGTGGATATCCGCTTTACGGATATTGGGCATCTGCTCGGTTCTTCGGCAATCGAGATATGGTTGCGTGAAGGTGAGTATGACAGAAAGATCGTATTCAGCGGAGACGTTGGCAATACCGATCAGCCTATCATCAAGGATCCTTCACCCGTATCGGAAGCAGACTATCTTGTTTTGGAATCGACGTATGGCAGCCGTAACCATGAGCGTCATACCGATACCATCGAGGAATTTGCACATCTTATCGATCAAACGCTCACAAAAGGCGGCAACGTCATAATACCTTCCTTTGCCATTGGACGCACGCAAGAGCTTCTGTACGCGATCCGTGAGATCAAGCAGAGAGGACTTGTAAAGGATACGGATTTTCCCGTCTACGTTGACAGCCCATTGGCAATCGAAGCAACTGAGATCTTCTCTAAGTGTGATCCCGCGTGCTTTGATGAAGAAACAAACAAACTGATCGAGCAGGGAATTGATCCCATTAAGTTCCCGAACTTACGTCTTTCGGTAACAGTCGAGGAATCCAAACGTATCAACGAAACTCCGGAGCCAAAGGTCATTCTTTCTGCAAGCGGAATGTGCGAAGCGGGCAGAATCCGACATCATCTCAAGCACAATCTATGGAGACCGCAGAACCTCATACTCTTTGTTGGCTATCAGGCAGAAGGTACTCTTGGCAGGAACTTAATTGAGGGCGTACAGAACGTTCGACTGTTCGGTGAGGATATTGCGGTCAGAGCTCAGATTAAGTCACTCAAAGGAACCAGCGGACACGCCGATCAGCAGGGACTTATTTCGTGGCTTGAGAGCTTTGAAAAGAAACCTCGTACCGTCTTCCTGAATCACGGAAATGAGGAATCCATCGCGGTCCTGACCGATGAGCTTAAGGATCGTGGATACGCGGTAGAGGCTCCGTACAGCGGAACCGAATATGATCTTGTAAAAGGCATTATGACCGCCTATACCGAGAAGAAGCTTGTAACGGCAGCAGATGCAGCTAAGGCTCGTTCGAGAAAGAACAGTATCCATCGTGACCTTGTATCGCAGGCTGAGGCACTTCTTGCTCTTGCAAAGCGCTGTGAGAGCCGTCCGAATAAGGAAAATGCCAAATTTGCAGCGCAGATCAGAGCACTCATGGATAAGTGGGAACGTTGAGATGATAAATAAGTAAATATAGCAAAAAAAAGAAGGATTTAAAAAAGCCCTCGTTCCATACTGGAGCGAGGGCTGCTTCTTACTTGTTATACTTTCTCAAACATCGTCTTACCCGATTGATATGACGTTCAAAGTCACCGTTGTCAATAAGTTCAGTGAGAACGTATTGCATAAAGGTAGGAACGGTGCAGGAGTAAAAGCCGAGCTTTTCTTCATACACTTTGACAAGATGTTTGGGAAGCACCATGTATCCGATACGAAGAGAGGGAGAGATCGTTTTGGAAAAGGTATTCAGATATATGACGTTATCGTTATTTGAGAGAGCGAACAGCGTATCCGTGGGCTTTGTGGAAACAGAGAACTCCGATTCAAAGTCATCTTCGATGATATATCGGTTTTTCTGATTTGCCCATCGAACGTATTCGTGAAGCTTTGAGGCTGTTGCGCTAACACCTGTAGGGAAACTTCTGTAAGGAGTGGTGTGAATGACACTTGCGGTAGTATTTGAGAGAGCGGCACTGTCAATACCGTCGTGCGAGAGGGGGAGCAACTCATATCCCACCTCCGATGCGTGATAAATCTCCTCAATCTTTTTATAGGAAGGAGACTCAATCCCGTAGGTATGAGATCTTCCAAGCATCATGATGATGTGCTCATACAGGTATTCGGATCCTGAGCCGATAATGATCTGCTCGGTATCAACCGAAATACCTCTGTTGCGTGCAAGGTATTGTTTGATTGCCTCTCTTAACTCAGTGCAACCGTAGTTAGGTGACTTCTCAAGCAACAGATCACCGTGCTCCGTCAAAACCTTACGCATTGTTTTGCTTAAAACAGAGAGAGGAAAATCCGGATAGGC
>JAZOMF010000051.1:0-29177 GCA_045653805.1 Eubacteriales bacterium | reverse complement strand
GGACGTCGTCCCCTACGGTCTAAAACGATTGCCAATTTGTTTGTCGTAGAAGGTGTTTTAACGATTTCAAATTCGTAGGGGACGACGTCCTCGGCGTCCCGCTCGTTGAATTTAAATCTTCGTTAACGGGAGGAGCAAGCCACTCCCCCTACGGCGTATGGTGTCGTCCCTCTCACCGCTAAACTCCAATTTATCTTCCACAGCGCTCTGCCATAGATTTAATGCTTTCTATCAGCGTTGGAGTGATGCTCTTTTTCTCAAGTCTCCACTGCCAGTTGCCCTCCGCAATAGAGGGGGTATTCATTCGACCCTTGGCGTTGGTCAATTCAAGATAGTCTTGCATAGGAACGATGCAAAGATTTGCACAGCTCTTCATCGCCGCCTCTATGGTAGCACTTGTCATGCTCTGCCCCGTCTCGGACAAAAAATCTATAAAATCAAAAGCCCCCTTGCCAAAGGAACCTATTCCATAAGCACAGGGGAGCGAGCTTACGGGCATCAGAATGCCGCATTTATGCTTAAATCCAAAATTTTGAATGTTTTTCAAAACGGTTCTCCAAAATGTAACGAATAGAATCGAAATATAAATATAAGTATATACATACTATATCACCAAATCGCTTATTTGTCAAGTAAAACTAATATGAAGCAAATAAAGCTTTCAATATCATTTTTATGATAAAAAAACAAGATTTTATAAACATATTGTCGCTTTATAAACAATTTGTTTGTCGCAGAAACCAGAATAAATATCCCCCCGTAAAACGGGGGGATATTTATTATTTTTTCTTTTTCTTGCCCTTATCCTTATAGAGCTGGAACTTGGATTCTGTTCCCTTTGAAAGTCGAACAAAATTCTCCTTGTGTCTCCACGCCATAAACATAACAGAGATAGCGCAGAAAATAATTTCGGGGTGAGAGCCGCCGATAAGCCAGATCACAAAAGGACACACCAGCATTGCTACTGTGGTGGAGAGAGACATATATTCAGTCACCAGCAACAAAAGCACCATGAGAGCGGTAGCAGTAAGACCAACTCTCCAATCAACAGTCCACATAGCGGACAGGCAAACAAGGAATCCCTTGCCTCCCTTAAAGCCGTACCACACGGGGAAAGCGTGACCTATCATAGAGAAAAGACAGGTAAAGGTAACACCGAGATACCACTCGCCCCAAAGATGATCAAAAACAAATCCGAAAGCAATTGCGGGAAGTGCAGACTTGAGAAGATCAAGCACCATAACTACGATTGCCCACTTCATACCGAAATTACGCTTAAAATTGGTAAATCCGGGATTTTTACTGCCAAGTGTACGAATATCCTTGCCGTAAATAGTCTTTGAGAGAATAATTGCGGGATTGATACCCGAGATTAGATAAGCGCATACTGCCGCCAAAGCAAAGACGGCAAAGGTCATAAATTCTAATTTCATATTTGCATCCTTATTCGAGAATGATAATGTAATCGTAAACGTCCTGACCGCCGTCGATAATATAAACTTCCTTACCTCTGTAATTGGAGTTTACGTATCTTTCGATAGCCTCCGCCTCTTCAGCGGTGCCGTCCTTACCGCATACGACTATGCAAATATCGTGGTCACGAATACCCATATTGTCTACGGTATCGCAAACGGTCTTGAGCCTATCAACTCCGGAAGCCAACAGCTTTTTGCCCGCAAATCCGATTAAATCACCGACCTTCAGCTCCATGCCGTCCATATTGGCATCTCTAACGCAACGAGAGATCTCTGCGGTAACAACGCCCGCCATCGCCTCGTTAAGCTCGGCAACCATTGCATCGGTGTCGCCGGTCTCGGGAGCAAACATAGAAAGAGCCGCATAGCCGTCACCAATGGTGCGGCTTTCAATCACGCGCACGTCGGAATCGGGATAAAGCTTAGCCGCCTGATGAGCGGTAAGAATAATATTACCGTTATTGGGAAAAACGAAGATAGTGTCTGCGTTCACCTTGTCAAACGCCTCAAGGAAGGTTTCGGCAGAGGGGTTCATGCTCTGGCCGCCGTCAACAACTACGTCACAACCGAGATCAAGGAAGGTCTGCTTAACACCATCGCCCGAAGCTACGGCAACAACACCGTACTTCTTTCTCTCGGCACGCGCCTCTTGGTTCTTTTCAACCACTGCGGAATGCTCCTCTTCGTTGTTGCTATTGTGCTGAAGCGACATGTTTTCAATTTTAACAGTCAGATACTCACCATAATGCTGGCAGAATTCAAGCACCTTGTAAGGTGTCATAGTGTGAACGTGGATTTTGATAACGCTGCCGTTCTTAACTGCCACAACGGAATCGCCGATGCTCTGGAGATAATCGCTGATTATCTTAACGTCAAAGCTATCAACATCGGTCTTTGCATTCATAAGACGGAGCAAAAGCTCTGTACAATAACCGAATTCAAGAACACTGTCTGCACCAAAAGCATCAAGGTCTATCTTTTTAGTCTTTTCTGCAACTACAGCGGATACAAGATCAACGGTCTCACCGCAGATCGCGCGGATCATTCCGTCGATGATATAAACCAGACCTGCTGCACCGGAGTCAACAACTCCCGCCTTTTTAAGCACAGGAAGCAGCTCGGGAGTACGCTCGAGAGATCTCTTCGCCTCCTCGATAAACTCCATCAAAAATTCCTTGGGAGTTTCGGCATTCTTCGCGCTGGCATACTCGGTTGCCTCACGGATAACCGTGAGGATAGTGCCCTCGGTAGGCTGCATTACCGCATTATACGCCTGAGTAACACCTCCCTGGAAAGCCTTCGCAAAGGCTCTGGAGTCAGCGGAATCAAGTCCCGAAAAGCTGCTTGCCATACCCTCGAAGAACTGGGACAGGATAACACCCGAGTTTCCTCTCGCGGAAAGCAGCATACCGTCGGAAGCCTTTCTTGCCGCCTCACCGATACTCTCCTCGGCACTCTCCTCATCGGATACGCCGCCCATAATGGTAGAAAGCATATTGTCGCCGGTATCACCATCGGGAATGGGGAAAACGTTAAGGTCGTTGATCTCTTGGGCGTGCGCCTTAAGGTTAGCAGCACCCGCGTTGATCATTTCGGTGTACATCTTACCGTTAAGTACAGTTTCATCCCTTTCGCTGGTCACTGCATTCACAGTATCAAAAGTATTTTTGTCAATTTTTTCGTCGAAATTTGTTGTCATTTTTTTCTCCGTAAAATTCAGTAAGTGTTTTCGCAGAATTCGTCGGTGTAAACAGACGGCGGAACGGTGCGAAATCCGCTTCCTACTTGGAAAAAATTATTGGAGTTATCAGCCCTCGCTGACAAAGGTCACCTCTTTACCGAATGCCCAGAAACCGATAACGCTGGGGCCTACGGATGCGCCTACAATAGGACCTACAAGACCGATATACACGTCCTTGCAAGGAACAGCCTCGCGCAGCATAGCCTCAACCTCTTTTACCTCTTCCATATCACAGTCGGAATGCCAGAGATAGATGGTCTGGTTTTCGGGATCGATAATATTTTCCTTCAAAAGGTTGATACATTCACGAATTGCAGGACCTCTGCCCTTAACCTTCTTGTAAGCCGCCTGGTTACCGATAGCATCGGCAACGAGAATAGGCTTAACTCCGAAGAGATTACCGAAGAAAGCGCTGGAAGCAGAAACTCTTCCGCTTCTTCTGAGGGTATCGAGAGAATGAACGGTAAAGAACTCGAGAACGTTGTTTCTCATAGCCATAACCTTCTCAGCCACCTCATCTGCACCCATACCCTCAGCCGCAAACTTTGCAGCCTCGATAGCAAGGAGACCTTCACCGATGGTGGAGTTGAGAGAGTCGATACAAATGATCTTAGCATCGGGATAGTTTTCCAAAACCTTCTTTGCGGTTACAAAACCGGTGTTTACAGATCCGGACTGCTTCTGAGAGCAAGCAACGTAAACTATGTCCATCCCCATATCAAGGTACTTGGTAAACACAGTGGTAAATTCCTCTACGGAAACCTGCGCAGTGGTAACTCTCTTACCGTCGCGGATAAGGTTGTAGAGCGCATGAGCCTCCTCGTAGCTCCAGGTAAGGAGCGCGGGGCTTGAAACACCCTCGTATACGGTGCTCATTTTAACGTAGTCAATATCATATTTGTCCAAAAGCTCGCCGGTAAGATCGGCGCAAGAGTCGGTAATAATCTTAACTTTTCTCATAAATTTCACTCTTTCACAAATTTATTTGCGGGATGTCAAATCCACCCCAATTATGTGTATTATATCAAACAATTGTAAACTGAATTTTAATTTTTTCGATTTTATATATTAAAAAAAGTGTTTTTGTGACTCAAGTCAACATTTTCCGTGCATTTTTACCCCACAGCCATCTTATAATATAATATCTATGTAACCTGTCATGCATTAATTCTCCGTTTTTCTCAATGCCCTTCACCACAAACACACAAAAATACCCATCACTCCATTTTGAAGTGATGGGTATTTCGTTCAAATATCAAATTTTTTGATAATAACAATAAAGCATTATCATGGAAACGATCAAAAAGAACGCCCCACAGATAAGCAAAAAGCCAAATCCTGTCTTTTTGTCGGCTTTGCTCTCCTTATAATCATAAAAGCTGTCGTACTTCTTCTTTTCGCTCTTTCTGAACATATCCATAAAGGCGGAAAGTCCATACGCGAGCATATCAAAAGCACCGTGATTACTTGTAAAAACGATTGCTCCTGCGCTCGTTATGAGAACTCCCGAAACGAAAAACGCATCGGTCAGTGTGTGGAATACGGCGGATGCCTCTGTCATAGAGAACACGTCTCGGAGCAAAAGCACCGCACCTACTCCTATAAAACCAATAAGAAGAGTTACAAGATACTTTGTAAATGACTTCATATCTTAGATGCTTCGTATTCCTGACGGTACTTTTCAAGCTCCTCTGTGTTACAGAGAACAAAGTGACCGGGATATACTTCCTTCATGGAGGGCCCTTCCTCGGAATAGTTGTGATCCAAAACAGGATTGTAAACTACTCTCTGTCTGTTCTTCTCGGTGATAGGGTCAGGGAGAGGAATTGCAGACAGCAAGGAGCGGGTGTAAGGATGGAAGGGGTGAGCAAAAAGCTCATCACTGGTTCCAAGCTCAACGATCTTACCGAAATACATTACTGCGATTCGGTTAGAGAAGTACTTAACGACTGCAAGGTCGTGAGCGATGAACATGATGGTAAGACCCATCTTTTCACTAAGCTCGTTAAGAAGATTAATAACCTGTGCCTGAATGGATACGTCAAGAGCGGAGATAGGCTCGTCTGCGATGATAAGCTCGGGGTTCATAATAACTGCACGAGCGATACCGATACGCTGACGCTGTCCACCCGAGAACTCGTGAGGATAACGGGATGCGTGCTCCTGAACAAGTCCAACGGTTTCAAGGATCTTATAAACCTGCTGGTCGATAAACTCCTTATCCTTAACGCCTCTGATAACAAGACCCTCTGCGATAATGTCTCTTACCGTCATACGGGGGTCAAGAGATGCGATAGGATCCTGGAAGATCATCTGGATCTCATTTGTGATCTGGCTCTTTCCCTTTGTGCGGGAATACTTTTCGTGATCTGCCATAGCAGACTTGATCTCTGCGCGGTTAGTCTTAACGATC
The DNA here is from genome assembly GCA_045653805.1 of Eubacteriales bacterium. Taxonomy (GTDB): domain Bacteria; phylum Bacillota; class Clostridia; order Oscillospirales; family CAG-272; genus SVTX01. The sequence continues at coordinate 23,548 of JAZOMF010000051.1, read as the reverse complement.
TCATCAAGCTCGTCCTTGCTGATCTCGCCGTTCTTATAAGCTATGCGAGCATTCTTGATGGCGTCCTTATAGCTACGAGTACCTGCGCAAATGCGCTCTCCCTTGTAGTATACGGAACCACCGGTAATGTCGTAAAGACGGATAATGGAACGACCGGTAGTGGTCTTTCCGCATCCGGACTCACCAACAAGACCGAAAACCTCTCCCTTATAGATGTCAAAGCTTACGTTATCAACTGCACGAAGCTCGCGCTTGCCCATCTTAAAATACTGCTGAAGATTTTGAACACTTAATAATACTTCTTTATTTTCCATATTACTGTCTCTCCTTCTTCATGCGTTCAATACGGGACTTGATAAGCTGGGGCATCTCAACAGCGGGAGCGTTGGGATGGAGCAGCCAAGTTGCCGCATAGTGGGTGGGGCTAACCTCAAAGAGAGGAGGCTCAAGCTCAAAGTCGATCTCAAGCGCGTACTTGTTTCTCGCCGCAAATGCATCACCCTTAGGAGGATAGATCATATTGGGAGGAGTACCGGGGATAGACTCAAGTCTTTCGGTTGTATGGAGGTCGGGCATACTGCTGAGAAGTGCCCAGGTATAAGGATGAGCGGGCTCGTAGGAGATTTCTTCCGCGGTTCCGTGCTCAACGATCTTACCTGCGTACATAACTGCAATTCTGTCCGCCATATTAGCAACGACACCCATGTTGTGGGTAATAAATATTACGGAAAGATTTCTCTTTCTCTTAATATCATTGATAAGCTCAAGGATCTGAGCCTGAATGGTAACGTCAAGAGCGGTGGTAGGCTCATCACAGATAAGAATATCGGGGTTAGCGGAAAGAGCGATCGCAATAACGATTCTCTGTCTCATACCGCCGGAGAACTCAAAGGGATACTGCTTGAAACGGGTAGCAGGCTCGGGAATACCGACCTCCTCCATAAGCTTGATCGCCTTTGCCTTCGCGATACTCTTGTTCATCTTAACAACGAACTTAGACGCCTGATCCTTAAGATAGTCGATGATATCAACCACAGCGGCGTTAACGTCGAAATACATATCGTTCTCGATAACGGACATATAATGATTATAAACCGCCTCAAGGACCTTGCAGATGTTAGCGCGCTTAAGGTCGAGATCAACTACGATCTGGGGAGTAAGTACCCAGTCAGGCTGACGTCCCTTATTGATGATAGCATCATACTTCGCCTTGTTTTTAAGATAGATCTTCTCCTGAACGGGGTTATTCTTAACACCGTCGAAGTATTCGTTGATAGCGTTCTCAAATGCAGAACTGAAAACGTGCTCTACGCTCTCCTTCTTGATGCTGAGGTGATCGATCGCCTTAGCAACCTTAGCAGAGAGATTCTTGAGATGCTTATTTGCTTCCGCCTCGGAAAGCTCACCCTCCTTGAAGTAGTTGATAGCATCAAGAAGATCTGCAATGCACTCCTTCTTGTACTCAACAGACTTATTGTGAGAATAAGCTACACCCTTTTCGGCAGTAGCAATGAAATCGAACATGAAATTCTCGTCAAGATACTCACGAGTCATTCTGTTCATATCTGCAACCGACATAGTGCTGAGATCAGCATCGGGATTGCACATAACGTAGAAGCTCATTGTGAAGAAGTTAGGCTGCTCCTTGTTAAGAGCCTCCTTGACAAAAGTGCTGATAGTTTCAACAAGAATCAATGCTTCTCCAAGATTAACGTTCTTTCCGGCAGAAATGATTGCGCTCATTCTGTTTTCAAGATCGATGGCTTCCGCATCCTTTACGATAACATAAGGATTGTAGGACTGAACAAAGAACTTGCGAAGGCGCTTCATAGTAGAAGCGACGTCGAACTTCTTGTGTTTCTGAAGCATAAGGAGTGCATTATCAGCATCCATTTCGAGCTGAACTGCATTTCCGTAAGCCTCATTGAATGCAAGCTCGATCTTCGTAGCCTCAATACAGAAGGCATCGAATCTCTTAAGCTTTTCGGAAACCTCGGCATTTGCATCGGTCCCCTCTGCGGCATAAGCCGCCTTTATATTGTCGCCAAGCATTTTAAGCTTGGAGTTAAACGCGTTTTTAGCGTTTTTCTTACCTGTCTTTGCCTTAAGGATCATAGCCTCGGTCAACTGCTCACCGATTCGCATGATAGGATTAAGGCTCGACATGGGATCCTGGAAGATCATTGCCACTTTATCTCCGCGGAGCTTGTGGAAGTCTTCCTCAGAAATTTTCAGTAAATCCTGTCCGTCATATAGTATCTCGCCGCCCTCAACGATCGAGTTGCCCGCCAGAATACCCATAATAGCCTTACTGGTTACAGATTTTCCGGAGCCGGACTCACCAACGATCGCCAAAGTTTCTCCCTTATAAAGATCAAAGGAGATGTTTCTAACGGCCTTAACAATTCCACCTTGAGTACGGAATGATATTTGCAGATTCTTTACTTCTAATTTCTTATCCATAAATAGACCATTCCTTTCTGCCGAACATGACATAGGTCAATTCCCTGTCACATCGGCTCAATCTTATTTGTAATAGAAATATTTTGGTAAATTCCTTATTCTTCGTTTCCTCTCAAGGACGGGTTGAACGCGTCGCGCAATCCGTTACCGAACAGGTTGAAGCAAAGCATCAACAAGCTGATAAAGATCGCGGGGAACAAAATGATGTGAGGATGTGTGAAAAGCTTGCCCTGTCCCATAGAGAGAAGGGTACCTACGCTGGTCATCTGGTCACCGTTGAGGTTGATAATACCAAGGTAGCTAAGGCTTGTCTCGGAGAAGATAACTCCGGGGATAACAAGGACAGAGCTGGTGATAAGAGTACCTATTGCGTTGGGGAAAATGTGCTTGAACATGATTCTGGAGTCCTTTGCTCCGAGAGTTCTTGCAACCAAAACGTATTCCTGGTTCTTAAAGCGGTAGAACTGCATTCTCGTACGTCCTGCCATTCCCGTCCAACCGGTAAGGAAGAAGGATATAAACAGAATAACGAGGTCGGATACGTCGAGATTATATCTGAGAAGCGATATAACGATCATAAAGGGGATCGAGGACAGAAGGTCAACGATTCTCTCCATGATAATATCTATCTTGCCGCCGTAGTATCCCTCGATGGAGCCGTAGATAGCACCTACGAAAAGGTTAACGGAAGCAACAATGATAGCAAGAATAAAGGAAAATCTTGCGCCGCTTGCAAGACGGGTAAAGAGGTCGCGTCCTGCATCGTCAGCACCGAAGAGGAAGGAGGGCTCGGTAATGCCGTCCTTGAGAACGGAGCTGTGGTAGTAGGAGTAGTAAGCCTTGTAGTTTACACGGATCTCCCACTGGTCGCCCTGCATCTTCTTAGCATAGCCGTAGATCTTATCGCCATCCTCCAGAAGCATTTTACTTGTGTAATTGTCGGTACCGTTTTCTGCGACATACGCGGGGATCAGGTCTCCGTGATCGTCATAAATGACCTCGGTCTTATTACCGTCACCAACCTTGGTCTGATACCAGATGTTAGCATTGTTAGCATCCTGACGAGCCTCTGCGTGAGGCGCATAGGGGAGAATGATCTGAACGCCGTGCTCGTCCTGATATTTCTGGACAGCCTCATACTGTGCGGTGTTGAGAAGCAGATACTTCGCGCCGACTGCGTTGTAGGTATCAACTCTGAAGGCAAAAAGCTTCTTGAGCTTTCCTACCTCAAACTTTTCAACCTCTTTAACGTCAGACATGATAACCGAATATTCGGGATCGACCTTCTGGAACTCTTCCTCGATATAAAGATATTCATTGTAAGTCTTTGCGTTTACTTCCTTATCCTGACCTCCATCCCAGAAGGGGATGCCGAGATCGTAGAAGATCTTATTCTTGGGTACAACAAGCGCATAAGTCTCATCCTTATACGAAACGGTATAGGAGGAGATAACGGGACCAATGATGGCAAAGACCACCAACAAAATAATGATCGCTGCCGCCGCGATAGAAGCCTTGTTTCTTGCGAAGCGATAGAGCGCGTCCTGGAAATAGGATACGGGCTTTGTATCAAGCTTTTTATCGTGAATATTTCCCTCTGTGGAATGGAAAACGAATTTTTCTTTAGAAATAACGTATTCAGACGCCTTCATTACTTCGCCCCCATTCTTATTCTAGGATCTATGAAACCGTAGGAAAGGTCGATAACCAAGCCTGCCGCCAGACCTACCAAGAGGTAGAAGCTGGAGAGAAGCATGAAGAAATCGTAATCCTGCGCATTGATTGCATTCAAATAAAGTGCTCCGACACCGGGGATAGAGAAAATTCTCTCGATAACCAGAGATCCGGAAAGAACGCTCAAAACCTCACCGATGATGGACGGGAAGATCGGTACCATCGCGTTACGGAGAGCGTGTCTAACGGTTGCCTGAGCCTTGGTAAGTCCCTTAGTTCTCGCCAAGAGCATAAATTCGCTGGTAAGAACCTCGGTAAGCTCCGCGCGAGTGAAACGAGTATATCCTGCGATAGAACCAAAGGACATACAGAGTACTGCGGGAAGCATGGATTTGATCATTGTGGGATTCAGATAAAGATCCCAGTTTGCCGTAAAAGGAATATACTCGAGAGCATACTGCTTAGCTATTACGGGCAAGGAGGCGATCTCCTTCGGCAAAATGCCCAGCTTGAAGCATATAACGTAAAGGAAAAGTGATCCGTATACGAATGAAGGTACGGAGATGATCACCATTACTGCCGTACTGATAACGTGGTCCTGCCACTTATTTTTCTTAAGAGCCGCAAAGATACCGAGAGCGATACCTACGGGAACTGCCAACAAAGATGACATAATATTTATCAAAATTGTAGGAGGAAGTCTCTCAATGAATACGTCGATAACGGGCGTGTTCATCTTGATATTAGGCATCTTATCGTATGCTCTACCAAAATCGCCGTCAACAACGATTCTTCTGATATACAGAGCCAGCTGCTCGGGGATAGGCCTATCGTAGCCTCTGTCCTTGATCTGCGCTATCAGTATATCCTTGTCCTGACCGAGACCAACGCTCGTATTAATGGGAACGAGTCTGATCAAAACGAAGCATGTTACAAAAATAATGGAAAAGATGACGAGCATAAGCCCTACTCTTTTGCATATATATTTGAACATATACATATTTTGCAATCTCCTTTCTTTGTTAATTAAACCGACAATGAGGGATAGCTGAAACTATCCCTCAAAGTCGTTAACATTAAGACGATAAATATTACTTGTAATCGAACTCGCCGTTTGCTGCAGCAACCTGCTCAGCCCATTCAGCATCGCTGAAGTTGAAGGTCATGTACTTAATTCCACCGTAAGACATGAAGGTGTTGTAGGTGTAAGTTACGTAATCAACCTTGTAGGAGAGGAGAGATGCGCTGAAGTTGTTGTAAAGGGGCACAGTGTAGTAAACCTTAAGAACTTCCTTCTCAAGAGCAGCGATAAGGGGAAGTCTGTCTTCCTGCTCAAGAACAGCGTCGCTCCAGTTGTGAGCTGCGCCGGATGCACCGTTAAGGCAGTCGTACCAGTCCATAAGAGACATGGTGTACTCCTCACCCATCATGGTGAAGGTCATCATAGTGGAGCTGGTGTCCCAAGCTGCGGAGTACATGTAGTCGGGGCTGAGGTAAGCGAGGAGGAAGTAGCCGGGATCCCAAGCTGCTCCGGTCCAACCGCCCATACATACATCATACTTACCTGCGCGGAAGTCGTTAGACCAAGCAGAACCGAAGTCCTTAACCTCAGTTTCAAGTCTGCCCTCAAGAGGAGTTCCAACAACGAGCTCCTTCCAAGCTGCAGTGATGTAGTCAAATCTTCTCTGTACAACTTCGTTGATAGCACCGCTACCCATGGTAAGAACTACCTTATCGGTTGCGCTGATCTTGCCAGCTGCGAGTGCATCATTGTAAGCCTCGGTAACGAGAGCTCTTGCTGCATCGATATCGTAACCGGTGATAGCATCAACAGCCTCATCAAGGTTTGCGTACTGGTTGTAGTCAACGTTGTAGATGTCGCAAAGAACCTTCTTTGCAGCGTCAGACTCTCTGTAAGCCTTACCGTTAGCAACGTCGTAGTAGTGCATGGAGTTGTAAAGACCAAAGCCCTGGAGAGAGGATGTAGTGGTCTTAGCGGCAAAGTCTGCTCTGTTGATGGAGAGAGAGAGTGCCTTTCTGAATCTTACGTCAGCAAGAAGAGTCTTGTTAACGCCTGCGGTCTGACGAGCTGCAAGCTGCTCTTCGCTGGACTGGAGCTGGAGAGATGCTACGAAGTCGTCGGGAGTGAAGTAAGCTCTATCAGAGCCCTTGTAGTCGTCTGCAACGGATACGTCGATACCGATACCGTCGATTTCACCCGCAAGGAACTTAACCCATGCAGAGTTCCATTCCTCGATAGTGTCGCAAACGATTCTGTCAGTCTGGTAGAGGCCTTCGTTCTCTTCGAGAGCGTAGCCGAACCACTGATCGTTCTTAACGAGAGTGTACTGCTTACCAGCCTGGAAGCTTTCAAGCTTGTAGGGACCCCAAGACATGGTGGACTCTACGCTGGAGTTGTAGGTGGAGGTCCAAAGATCGGAACCGGATGCAGGCTCCTTCTTGTTAGCCTCGTAAGTTTCCTTGTGAACGAGGGGGAGAGAAGCCATGTTGTATGCTGCCTTGTAGGAAAGGCTGCCGTCTTCCTTAAGAAGGTCAAGAGCCTTCTCGAGAACGATAACGAGCTCGTAGTCGGAAGCTGCGAAAATACCAACCTTGTCAAAGGTCATTTCAGGGTAGGTGTAGTTAGTAATGAAGAAGTCGAGCTCTTCATCGGGCTCGGTCTGCCAGAAACCAATGAGTGCGTCCCAAGCTGCCTTGAGAGTAGGATCAGCCTTGATCTCAGCCATGGTCTTACCTTCCATAGCTGCTGCGGTTTCTGCGGTGAATGCAGAGTCAGCAAGGTAGTTAGCGATAAGGTAAGCTGCGGTAGCAGTTGCATCATAGCTTGCAGGGAAACCGAAAGCATCTCTGAAGGAAGCCTGTGCAGGAACTTCCTCGCTAGAGGGAGCCATAGTGAACACGATTATAGAATCGAGGTCAGTGGTGTAGGTTGCGTAGGGAGCGTCTGCTGCGAACCAGCCGGACTCACCCTGCTTAGCAAACTTCTGAGCGTTAGCGATAATGGTTGCACCAACGTAGAAGGAGTCTGCACGGTAGTTCTTGAATGCGGGATCAAGCTGCTGCTCCATGGTGTAAACGAAGTCGCCAGCAACGATAGGATCGCCATTCTGCCACTTAAGATCATCGCGGAGAGTGATCTTGTACGCGTAGCCCTTGCCGTCAGCGGGGAGACCCCAAGCCTCAGCATAAGCTGCGGTAACGTCTTCGAGCTTGGTAGCTGCTTCGTACTTGATCTCGAAGTCGCCGGTAACGATCTCGCCGTTCTCGTCGAACTTGAAGTCGAAGGTGAAGAAGGAGCTGCCGAGGTAGCTCATGATCTGGGTGTCGTTGTTATCCTGGTAAGTGAGCTCATTCCAGTTTGTGGGAGAGATTGCAGTGTAAGTATTATAAGTATATACCTTTTCCTCTTCCTCAGTCACACTAGGAACACAAGCGACGATTGACAGCACCATAAGTGCTGCGAGGAGCGCTGCGAGCACGCCTCTGAAAATCTTTTTGTTGTTCATGATTTTCTTTCCTTTCTGTAAAAAAGATTGTATAGATTCTAACACAGCGTGCAAAAAAAATCAAGCCCAAAATCGCATTGTTAACAAAAAAACTCACGATTGTTAACACAATAGCAACAACTACATCGTTGCAGCTGTATATTCACCCAATTTTTGCAATTTTTAAGCAACGAAATACCACTAAAAGACTTCTTTTCCTGCCATTTTGCGTAGTACAAGAATACGAATCACCATTTCTCAGACCCAAAATTCTGCAGCATCTTTCATTTTTCCCTGCAAAAATGCATACATTTTCACCTATCAACAAACACACCGCAAAGCATCGTTAGGAGCTATAGAAAAGCGCCATATGCTTATATATTAATAAAATGTAGTTTTTTTGAAATCTTCCCGGCATTTTCCCCTTGCAGTTTTTTGCAAGATTATTTTCATTGGCATTCATTTTTATACAATTCCCTTTCAAAAACTTATTTCTTGCAAATTTGCAGGCTCATTTTCTCCATCTTGCACGTTGTGATCTATAAAATTGTATGCTTTTCGCGCCATTTCGGTTACATTTTTCCAAAAATACACATCGAAATCCATATCTTTTTACTTAAATTTTGAACTTTTTCCTTGACATTTACCCACCAAAAGGTTATAATTTAATTGTAATCCATTCATAAATGAAAGGAAGGCAACAAAATGAGAGCTTCACAGAACGAAATCAATCGAATTAATGACATTTACAGTGGCAGACGCGCATATCAAGGCGATATGCACAACCACGGCGCAACAGGTGGCACCAGCGACGGAAAATCCACTCTCGAACAGTGGAAAATAGACCTTGAGCGCCTTGGAATGGACTTCGTTGCCATTCTCGACCACAAGCAGGTCAGACATATGTACCTCCCCGAGTGGGATGACAGCATCTTCATCGGTGGCACCGAGCCCAGTACCATCATCAGGGAATGTACCGCCACCAAACGCGAGCTTCACTATAATATGATATTTTCCGACCCAAAGCAGCTTGAAGAATTGCTTTCAGAGTTTGAAGAATTCAAGTTTAGCGGTGGCAGCGAGGGGCATTTCTCCTATTGCCCCTATCCAAAAGCAAGATTTCTCCAAATCATTGAATCTGTAATGGCTCGCGGCGGATTTTTTGTGTATCCTCACCCCAAGCAATACGTAAACAGTGACGATCCCTTGGAATATTGGTTCCGCGATGGAGTTGGACTTGAGATTTTCTATCACGATATGCGAAACAGCTGGACGGCAGATAATTACAAGCTTTGGACCGACCTGCTTTCTCTTGGCAAGAGAGTATTTGCTTGCTCAGGAGAGGACGGTCACACCGTAGCCCGCGACAACGCGCTTACCACCTTCTACGCAGAGGAAAAGAAGAGTGCTTGCTATATAAAATATATGAGAGATGGTGACTTTACTTGCGGAAGTGTGGGCATCCGTATGTGCTTGGGTGACACCAGAATGGGCGGCAGCTGTGATTTTGACGGTCAAAAGTTGATAGTTGCCATAGACGACTTCCATCGCTCGATCAAGAATCCCGAGCACACCTATCGCATCGACATTCTCGACGACAAGGGCGTAGTTTTCAGCGACAAGATAAGCTGCACCGAGCCATCGTACTTTGCTCTTGACGCAAAGAACGTTGCATTTTACCGTGCTGAGGTCTTCGACGAAACCGAGGATCTTCGCATAGCTATCGGTAATCCTATATGGAATGATTGTAACAAATAATTTACTACTCAACAATCAATTTACAAAATAACATATTTTGACTGAATTCATCAACAGTTTTCGAATATACGGTAAAAAAAGGCTTGCGATTTAATATCGCAAGCCTTTTTGTTATAAAAGCTAATTCAAAGTCCGATCATCCACAAAGTGATTTTCCACACCTTGGGAACCACCTCGTCAAGATGCATTAACGCCTCAAAATTTCTGACAAAGAAGAACACTCCCCCGGAAATCACAAATGCAATTATCACGGGAACGTTATACATAAGCCGCAACATCCTGCGAGCAAATTCAAGATCAAACAAAAGGTATAGATTTAATGCTGCCAACGTCACAAACAGATACGCCGCAACCACAAATAGCAGTGGGTTATCCACCATTGCCTCAAGGATCCTAAACGAAAGCAGATCATTAACGAAATGTGTACCCCCGCAAGTGAAGCACCTGATGCCTGCCATAGTCCATACACATATGCCATCGTTTTGTAGCATCATTTCACTGGCACTCCTGCATATCACCGCCAACGGGACGCACAGCACGTCGAAGGCGAGAATAATGATTTTAAATATTTTTTTATAATATTTTTTTATAAATTCTTTCATATTCCATCCTCGACCGATTATGTTTGTGTCATGAACATTATACACCACCTGCGGCGCAAAGTCAACATTATTTTATTTTTTACATTAGAGCGATTCGTTTTAACGCAAAAAGAAAGGCAAATTACTTGCCTTTCTTTTGCAATAATCGTTAAAGCCTGAATACACCTAATTATTTTGTTATCATATGAACGTTTACATGAGGATAGCTGAAAGCAATTCCGTTCTTCTCAAAGGTGGGCTTCATGGCATCCATTATATCAAAATAAACGGTCCAATAATTTTGGTTTTCACACCAAGCACGAGCGGTGTAAAGAACGTCGCTATCTCTGAACTCCTTGACGTGAGCAACGGGAGTCTTCCCTTCTTCATTCCGGAGAACCATAGGGTGCTCACAAAGCATCTGAAGCAAGACCTCGCGCACCTTTTCCACGTCGCTGTCGTAAGAAGTGGACACCAAAAATTCAACTCTGCGAAACGGCGCATTTGAATAATTAATTATGCTGTCGTTGGCAATTTTGCTATTGGGAATTTGAATCAACTTTTTGTCGGGGGTGTCAAGCTTTGTGTAAAACAAGCCAACCTCACGAACAGTTCCCGCCTGACCACCTGCCTCCACGTAATCCCCCACTCTGAAAGGTCGATTGGAAACGATCTGCAATCCGCCAAATACATTGCTCAAAAAGTCTTGGATTGCCAAGGAAAACGCAACGCCTACAACAGAGAGACCGGCTACCAAGGACGAAACCGAGATTCCGAGACTGCTCAATATTATAATGATAACGGTAAACAAAAGAAATGCTTTTACTGCAATTCGTAAAATTTTGCAGACAAGCATATCAATCTTTGACTTTTTCATTAAGTTGTCAAACAACTTCAAAATCACTTTAACCGCAATTAAACAAGCCGCCAATAAAATAATTGTAAAAATTGCTTTTTGCCATGGTAATTGCTTAAAAAATTCTAAAATTTCGGGCATATTATACTCTCCTTGAATTAAATCATAGTGGTTGTTCCAAGAAAGTATTATACCACATTTTGGTATGTAAAACAATAGGTTTTAATAATTTATTTTTGAAAGGCAACCATTTGGGAGGGGATTTTTCGCTGTGTTCATATTTTGACGTTGAAAAGCGATTCAAAATGTGGTATAATAGCTCATCGATAAATAAGGATTTGTCTAACAAAACAAGAGGAAATTATATGTGTATTATTTTACTTTTGTTCTTGTCAATGCTTAAAATCGGCTGTTTCGCCTTTGGTGGTGGATATGCCATTATTGCATTGCTTGAAAATGAATTTATATCAAAACGAAAATGGATCGATCACGACGAGTTTTTGGACGTCGTTTCAATTGCAGAAAGCACACCCGGACCTATCGCAATCAATGTCGCTACCTACATAGGCTACAAGCTGAAGGGCGTGTTAGGAGCGGTGGTAGCTACTATCGGTATGTGCGTGCCGTCATTCGTTATTATGTATCTCGTATCTCTCTTTTACGAGCAGTTTATGGAGATCACTCTTGTGTCGGCTGCGTTCAAGGGCATTCAGATCTGCGTTGTGTATTTGATTGCATCCGCAGGTCTTAAAATGCTTAAAAAGATGAAGAAAACACCCATCAACATCACCGTATTTTCCATTACCTGTGTTGGAATGATACTCTGCACGCTCTTTGATATTCACATCTCATCCGTGTGGTTTATATTTGCTGCAGGTCTTCTCGGACTTTCCATATTCTTTGTAAAAAAGAGAAAAGCGAAGGGAGAGGATAACAAATGATTTATTTGCAATTATTTCTTACCTTCTTAAAGGTCGGTGCATTTGCCTTTGGCGGCGGTTACGCTATGCTTTCTCTGATTGGAGATTCCGTTCTGGGCTACGGATGGATGACCGAAGAAGAGCTTTTAAACTTCGTCGGCGTTGAAACTGTCATACCCGGACCGATAGCAGTCAATATGGCTACCTATATCGGTTATGAGCAGGGTGGATTCCTCGGCGCGCTTCTCGCAACGATAGGTGTGGTCTTGCCGTCATTTATCATTATTCTCATAGTGGCGGCGTGCATCAAGAATATATTGAAATATCCGCCCGTTAAAACATTCATTGCAAGTATGCGTCCGGCTCTTGGTGGTCTGATCGTATCGGTAGCGGTAACAATGGCTTTAGCAGTTTTCTTAGGCATTGATACCGTAAGCACTATAAACCTCTCATTCGACCCAAGAACGCTTGTTGTGCTTGCGGTAGTGATAGGCATACCGATTATATGGAAACGCATCAAAAAGAAAGAGTTTTCCTCCATTCTGCTTGTAGTCATTTCGGGCATTGTAGGAATGCTTTTGTTTGGAATATAAAATTCAAATTCTAATTTGTAGAACATAATCATTCCTCAAACGTACAAAATCCGCCACTTCTGTCTTATCAGGGCAAGCAAAGGCGGATTTATCGTTTATAAAAGAAAAACGCCCTGGGAACCAACGAAAAGAGCGGTTAAAGGGCGAAAAAGAGGCATTTTCCGTATAGAAAGCAAAATTCCATAGTCGAAACCCGATCGACTATGGAATCTTTTTTGGTTGCGGGGAGGGGATTTTTCATTGCCCTCCGCAGGCGCATAGTCGTCTGTCGTGCCTCGATACACTCGGCGCGCCATACTCCTTGCTTTGTGCGGTCTCGCGGCGCCAAAAGGATTCTCAATCCTTTTGGCTTGCTCGCCCCTGACCTCCGGGTTATCGCTTCGCGCCCGTCGCCGTCGTGTGTCGTGAGCCGTCGGCTCGGTACGCTCGCCTCGCCTCACTCGCACTTTGGGCGACACCGTAAAAGAAAAACGATACTTAATCGTTTTTCTTTTACTAACCCAACGAGCTACGCTCGTCGGCATAACCCGAAGGACAAAAGTTACAGATGCGCTTCCATGCGACCAAAAAGAAAAGGTAGCACGATGTGCTACCTTTTCTTTTTGGTTGCGGGGAGGGGATTTGAACCTCCTGACCTCCGGGTTATGAGCCCGACGAGCTACCAAGCTGCTCTACCCCGCGATATTTAATTGCGGTTGGAGGTTTTCGCCCCCATTTCATAACCCTCCGGGTTATCGCTACGCGCCACCGCAGGCGCATAGTCCTTTTCTTCACCTCGTAGACTCGGCTCGAAAACTCCTTGCTTCGTGCGGCTTCACTTCGCAAAAACGATACTCAATCGTTTTTGCTCGTTCACCCAACGAGCTACCAAGCTGCTCTACCCCGCGATATTTGACCACGGATGGTGGTGCCGGTGACCGGTCTCGAACCGGTACGATACTTTCGTATCACGGGATTTTAAGTCCCGGGCGTCTGCCAATTCCGCCACACCGGCAACTTATTATCTCCGTCCGTGCACATTATTATATCACATTATATGCCGCTTGTCAACCCCTAAATTCAAAAAAATTAAACTTTTTTTGTTCTTTTTTCGACAAACCCCATGATTTATGAGTTCCACAATACTTTTCCCTACATCTCAATGCTGTCCAACCTACAAAAAGTGATATGCAAGCATATCACTTTTTCGTTACAACAGGCTTTTTGCATCGTTTCTTTATCATAATATGAGTTCGATTAAACATTTTATATTTCTCTAAATTTATTAACGTTTATTTATCAAATTATACCGCAAAATGCGCTTTATGTCCACCTTTTAAAACCAATCTCGACTTTTTCAACATCAAGTCATCATATTTTTGATTCAAAACTGTTGCAAAAAGAGTTAAATTATGATACAATAAATTTATCAAAAACCCCTTTCAATTTATTATAGGCTTTCAAGATCGTTTAACAGGAGGAATTATGGACCCGTTACAAATAATTTTGATAGTATTGGCTTCCATAGCATTTATAATAGTTGCCTTTGCATTCGTTTGCTTTAGGCTCACCTTTTATTCTGCCTCAAGAAAGCCTTTGCCCAAGGGAGAATACGACATCCCCAAGGGCAAGATTTACGAGGAGTTCCGCGAGGATATGATCAACTGGCAAAAGGCACTTGATAAAACAAAGTGCAAGACCTTTGAGATCATCTCTCGAGACGGACTTGCTCTATACGCCAAATATTACGAATATGCGCCGGGAGCACCGCTTGAGATAATGTTTCACGGATACCGCGGAAATGCGGTTAGAGACCTTAGTGGAGGCGTTGAGCGTTGCTTTAATCTGCAAAGAAACACTCTCATCGTCAGTCAGCGCGCCCACGGCGAAAGCGAAGGGCACGTTATAACCTTTGGATACTATGAAAAATACGATTGCTTGGACTGGGTAAATTTTGCAGTCCACCACTTTGGAGACGACCAAAAAATCATATTGACAGGCATTTCTATGGGTGCCGCAACCGTTCTTATGGCTTCGGGCGAAAAGCTCCCCAAAAACGTAGTATGCATACTTGCCGATTGCGGATATTCCTCCACGCGAAACATCATTCGCAAGGTGCTCAAGGACATTCACCTCCCCGCCCCTCTTGTTTATCCGTTTATCCGTCTCGGCGCGATAATTTTCGCAGGATTTGACCCCAACAAGTGCAATCCCATCGATGCAGTCAAAAATGCCACGGTGCCTGTTATATTTATACACGGCGACTCAGATGAGTTCATCCCCTATCAGATGAGCCAAGACATGTACGACGCCTGCCCCACCGAAAAGTCAATTTACATCTGCAACGGCGCAGGACACGGACTCGCATTCCCCAAGGATCAGCAAAAATATTACGCCGCAGTCAGAGACTTTGAGAAGGTCTGGAATAAATAAAAAAACTCCCCTCGTTTTAAAACGAGGGGATATTTTTTGTGTTTTAGGCATCCTTGCACTGTCTTACAGGTCTTTCGACTCGAAGATCGCGGCTCTTTATACGGTAGATCTCCTCGGTTGCCAAGGAAAGCTTGGTGACCACGTTTTCCTTTGTGGGGAAGCAGTAAAAAGAGTCATTTTCGGTGGAAATATCAACACAATCAAAGGGCTTGATATGGGGAAAATCATACTCAACGTGCAAACTGTTTGATTGGAGCGGTGTGCGCTGTATTCTGTAATCCTCGCCTCTGTAATGACCCTCAAGCACAAAGCCGTTTTCGAGATCGTGGGTAAGCTTTGCCTTACCAAGAGGCATAAAGCGATAGCAACGGGGCATAGAGTGAACGTCAACCTCATCGGAGAAGGAATACTCTCCCCTCTCGATCTCAAGTCTTACCTGTTCTCTCTCCCACTCGAACCAATCGGGGATATGATCGAACTCGGTCTCGCCCTCGTTTGCCTGTAAATATCCGGTTTCAAGGAGAGTCCAGCGCTTGCCGCAATCGGAACAGATAAGCTCTGCACCCTCACTGCGAATTCTCGACTCCGCCATACACTTGGGACACTTATAAAGTATTTTGTGAAGTCCCTCGGCACGGTAGCTCTCGGTTATGAGGATACCGTTTTCCTTTTGATAGCGGTAATCATCATATTCAAATGACTTTTTAAGCACCTCATTAATTTCAGTGACCGTCATCGCTTCAACCTGCTCTGCGGTGAGGGTAAGGGTGAGAGTTGTGTGAAGCGGCACGCGTCTTTTGTTTCTGAAGTTCCAAAATGGCTGATGCAGATAGTTTCCTCTGTGTATAGCCACAACAACAGGAACCTTATTCATCTTCACCATAGCGCCAAGGCTTTCGGGCAGATAGGACGTGGTTCCGCAGGGTGAATATCTCGCCTCGGGATACATACAAAGGATATCACCGTTTTTGATAACGCGGCGGATGGATTTAACCAGATGGTAATCGGTGGTAAACTTTCTTGTACAGATAGATCCGATCCACTCCATAAGCCATGGGCGCATATAATAGCCATCAATGTTAACTACGTTGTTTACCTTGCAAGGATAGGTTCCCTCACTGACCAGCTCGAAATCGATAAAGGACATATGATTGGAAAGCAGTATGTATGGGGGCTTTAAGTCCTCCATTCCGATTTTTTCGACCTTATACTCCTTACCATGGAGCTTTATCTGTGACAAAAACTGTATCAACCAAGTAAAAAAACGGGGCTGCCTAATGGGATATTGCGCGGTCTTGTACCGTTTTTTGTTTCTGTAATTCACATCCATAACATATCTCATTTCTTTAAAAAATTTGCACACGCTTTTTTAATTATACATTAAAATCGGCAAAAAATCAACACTATTCTCAAAAAGTTAATATTTGCTTAATATTTCTTTTTGTTGACAAAGAATTGAAGGTATGTTAAAATATTTGTATAAAATTTTCGAAAGGAGACGAGGCGTGTCCAAAAAATTCAAGCTCGGCATTTTCAGCAACAACACACTTAAAATAATTGCCGCCGTGGCAATGGTTTGCGACCACGTAGGCGCGCTTCTCTTCCCCAAGGTCACCATTCTTCGAATAATCGGTCGCCTTGCCTTTCCCATTTTTGCCTATCTCATAGCAGAGGGCGCAAAGCACACAAAAAACAAGCTGCGACACATCATAGTCGTTGCTTCGTTTGCGGCGGTGGTACAGTTGGGATACTTTATTTTTAATCCAAGTATCGAAATGAGTGTGTTGGTCACCTTTACCCTATCTCTGCTAATGATATACGCCTTGGACGGATTAAAAAATGCTTTTTTTGCAGTTAATCCCTCAAAAAGAAAAATAGCCCTCTCCGCCGCACTTTTTATCGGCTCAGTTTGGCTTGCGATAGCCTGCGATCATTTTTTGGATCTGGATTACGGCCTTGCGGGTGCTATGCTCCCTCTATTCCCTGCAATATTCACTGCTCCTCGGAGCGATGCTGCTCCCGCCATATTCAAAAAAGCAGATACGAAGATAGTGAGGGTATTGTCAACCGCTATCGGTACTCTGGGGCTATGCTATAATAGCCACGCAATCCAGTTTTATGCTCTTTTTTCTATTCCTCTCTTGCTCCTCTACTCCGAAAAGCGCGGAAAGCTTAAAATGAAGTATTTTTTCTACGTTTTTTATCCCTTGCACCTTGTAATCATATACGGAATAGGAATTTTAATAAAATATTTTACATAAATTAAAGCCCCCGAAAGCCATACGGTTTTCGGGGGCTATTTTCGTTTTATTATTCAACGACAACCTTAAAGGTTCTTACTGCTTTGCCGTTCATATCAACGACAAAGGAATAAGAGAAGTTGTCCTCACCATCATAGCGGATCATATATCCATCATAATCGTGAGCATTTCCACGTTTATCGGGAGTTTCGGAGGAGGTGTAGTTATAAACCTCCCACTCGCCATTCTTATTCTTTTCGTAGAGCACGGGACGGCCAATACTCTTAATTCCCTGAACCTCAAATGCAACGTTGTTTTCGCCGCCGGAGAGGGTAAATTCCGCACTCTTACCGTCAAGAGACTTAACTCTGGGAACATATACGCTTTCTACCTTCTCGCCGTTAGCAACGGTGATAGTTATAGGATCGAGAAGAGTATTTTCACGGATCTGGCGAACGTTCCAGTCTGCATCTGCTCTATTGTAGTCGGACTCTTGAGAACCCCACGGAACAAGGATGAGATTAAGGGATATCTTGTCGCCCTTCTTAAAGTTAAGCTCATCTGCATTGAGTGTAAGGTGAGCCCATCCATCCTCAACGTAAAGTCCAAGACCGCCATTAAAGGGCTTTCCACCCATCTGCACGTTGTAATTGTAAACAAGGCAACCTACGTTTACATAATCGTTTTTGGTGTTGGGATCCTCGCTTGTGGGCATCCACTTAAAGCAATCAAAGTAGGGAGATTTGTTGCCCAAGATATAGTAAGCGGAGCCTGTAAGAGTGTTATCAACGATCCGGGGGATATTATTCTTATCAAGATAACCCAGCTTACCGTAATCAACGTAACGTCCCGTTACCGAATAGAAGGAGAAGTTTCTCTTGGAATCGGTAATGGTAAGATCGTCAAGGAACTCATAAGTACAAACGTAGAATGTTCTGTTCTCGTCTGTTTGAGGCATCTCAATGTGAGTGTAGCTTACCTTGATCTTTCCGTCATCGGTAAGGTAATCCATTGTTATCTCGGCGTAAGTAGGACCATAAGAGGTGATTCTATCATCTACAAACTCGGTAGTGATATATCCGTCGGTTCCCACATATTCAAGGAAGTTGTGGAATCCACCGTTGGTGTGCTGGGGATCCTTACTTCCCTTGGAATCGATCCAAAGAGGCGCAGACATTGCACGGAAGTCGGGCAGACAATAGATATTAGTAGTATTTTTCAGTTTGTTACTGTCATAATAGGGACGGAGACAGTTAGTTTCGGTAACTCCGCAGGAAAGATGATAGAAAGGAGTGTAGTACTGTATACTGTCTATCTGCTTGAGGGGTACCTTACCCCAGTTCTGATAAAGATGCGCCACTGTGAAGTTATATTCCTCACCCGCGCTGATGGTAAGCGGGAAATATACCTCGCTGTAACCGATGTCTTTCAAGAAATCGTTTGCTTCGCCGTCTCCCGCAAAGTTTTTGCACACCTCAAGGGCAATAGGCAACAACACGTTATTCTTATCCATAATGACCGCGCACTCAAGTGTCTGACCGTTTGCCACCGCAGAGGTGTAAACGTATATCTTGCGGTCATATTCGTCTCCCTTAATAACCGCATTTACGTTGTAGTGCATATTCTGCGCATTAAGGAAGATATTATTCCAGTTTCCGTATCTTACGTCAAACTTGTACGCACCGCGAAGACCATCATAGCTATAAAAACGTCCCATGGGAGATGAGCCTTGATCTATAACGGTAATATTATCGTTTGTGAGAGGATTATGCTCGCACCAAGCATCGAACTGAAGCTCGTCAAAGTTGTGCTTGCCACTGAAATAAAGTCTGTGACCGAGATAAAGGTCCTCGCCCTCGGCAAGCTTACCCTCATCGGCGTACTGATAGTGACAAACAGTATAGTACTCGCCGTCAAAGGTAACCTTTATTCTGCCCTGAGCATCATCGTTTATCTTTATCAATCCGAAAACGCCAACATCCTTAATATCAAAGCCGACGTAAGTGGTGGTATACCAATAGATCTTATCGAAGTTATCGTAAACGCCGTTTTTATCATCAACGATCACCTTATTTACCTTATTGGCAGGAATCTTGAGCTCAAAGCCATACTCGAGAACATCGTCGCTCTGGGTGGGAGAGATAAGATGCAAAACCTGATTTATCTTGTCGGGATAAACGAACAAGCCACGGTCATATTTTGCAGCAGGAGCGGTTGCATCCATGTCAAACACGTAAATATCCTTTATTTCAATACTCTCACCCGCAACATCACCGAGGTCTATTCGAAGCTGCTTGATATTGCCCTTATAGTTATTTATATCGGAAATCTTGAT
The DNA here is from genome assembly GCA_045653805.1 of Eubacteriales bacterium. Lineage (GTDB taxonomy): Bacteria > Bacillota > Clostridia > Oscillospirales > CAG-272 > SVTX01. The sequence continues at coordinate 4,210 of JAZOMF010000051.1, read as the reverse complement.
TACGTATTCGTGCCATTCGCCGTCACTGGTCACTTTGAAGTATACACTCTCCTTGAAGCTGCTTTGGTCTGCCATTGTGTCAGTAATAACGAATATCTGACCGCGGGCGCAAGCCTCACTCTTTATCTTCAGCTTGATAAAGCCGTATTTGGCGGTATCAAGAGTGATACCGGAGAGATAAATACGAGGGTCTATACCCGCAGTGTTGTCATTATCTGCTACCTTATAGGAAACCACTCCGGATTCAACCTTATATTCTGCAACATCCTTGTAGCTGGATATAAACTTTGTGGGGATTGGTCTCTCGTTTTCAATATCCGCTCCGTCAACAAAGAAATCGCCTCCGAAAACGTGAACGTCATACATATAATATCCGAGACGGTAGATGTTTGTATTCGAGCCGCCAATAGAGTTGGTTCCGTAGAAAATCTTGTTGTCATTGGTTTTGATATAAGGAACAAATGCATTACTTAAAAATTCTTGGCCTGCCTTGTTGGTAATATCAATATAGCCGTCGTTGTCACCGGCAAGACCGAGGTTTAACGTAACCTTGCCATTCTCAACCACCAGCTTGTTTCTGTCCGGTGAATCAAAATAAGCATTTACTTGTCCCGAAAGCTTATTTGCCTCAACGATAGAAGCTGCAAACTCGCCGGTTATAGGAAGCTCCACCTTCTCATCGGAGCCACCTTCATCCGAGCTGTCATTCTCCTCGGATGAGCTTTCTTCGCTACCACTGCTCTGTGAGCCGCTCTCGGTATTTGGAGAGCTTTCGCTCTCCGAGCTACCTGTCTCATGCTCTTCAAAAATGTTGCAGGAGGTCATAAAGACTGCAAGCACCATTATAAGCGCAAGCACGAGAGATATGCTCTTTACGTGTATGTTTTTCATAAAGTATCCTTTCGTTTAGATAAGAAGTTTTATTTAGCGATGCCGTAATCCTCGCCAAATTCAAATTTCTGTGCATCCTCAATGGTATCGAAGAATGCAATGTAAGCAATATCGAGCTCACACTCGGGAGGAATGGGATCACCGTTTGCAAAGTCAAAACGTATATGTCTAAGTGAGGCACCATCGAAAACATCATGCAGTTTTTGGTTAAGATCGATCATACGTACGTCCCACTCGCCATCGGTCTTCAGCCCTTGAATCTTGAAATTACATCCGGTCTGCGCTGCATCGGAATATGAGCTGGCAAAGAACTCCATATAGAATCCCGTATGCTTAGTTCTGTACTTAACGACCATAATAGGTCCTACCTTTTTGGTAGTGTTGAAGAGATAGAAATAAGCTTCCTGCTCACCATCAAAGGGGATAAGTGTTACATAAGACTTATCCTTGGAGAGATATCCTCCAAGCATATTAGACTGATTCGCACCCCATTCGTAATCCTTGGTTGCCTTTGCGATAGTCTTTGCGTCCATATAATAGACAGGAGCATATTCCTTTTCAAATCGAGTATCCTCCTCAACATTTGAGCTACTCTCTTCTCCATTCGAGCTACTATCTTCTTCCTTCGAGCTGCTCTCTTCTTCCTCCGAGCTGCTTGATTCCTCAGTTTTCTCGGATTCCTCGGTGGGATCATCGGTTTCAGAGCTTTCCTCATGGTTCTCCGTCAAGCTTTCACTTGTGGAGTCCGTATCCCCTGTGGGAATAAAATTACAAGATGCCAAAACCGAAGACAATAGCATGATCGACGCTAAAATGATCGCTATCCTACGTAAATTGATATTCATAAAAACCTTCCTTTCAAAAAATCTTGTCGGTGTTCACTACACCATATAAAAAAGCGGCGTTTTAAAATTTGGAATTCAACGATCACACCTTAAAAAATGGTCAGATAATCAAAATACACAAAAATTAATTAAACGTGACACCTACACATATAATTATATACCATAATTAAAACAAAGTCAATACTCTCAAAAAATCTTGATAATTGCTCATATCTTTGATTATTTGTGATCAAAAGATCACTGCCCGATAAATACGACCCCAAACAACGAAATATCAGGACAGTCCCCACGGCCAGCTAAATCCACCGATTGGAATGCTGCCCTGATAAATTTTCATGTGAAATAATCATTTGAACCAATAGTTCAAAATCATCAAAGAATATTAGCGGTCATAGCAGAGAACGCTTCGACAAATACCCAGCTCTCTTCCTTTTCCTTGTAAGCCAAAAGTTCCTGGTCAAGGGGCTCGATAGAGCCAACCTTACCGTCGCAGTATTCGAGAATATACTGGCGGACGGTCTGCATTCTGCGGATGATACCGCCGATACGGATATCCATCGCCTCATGTCCCGAGAACTTGTTCTCCTTCTTCCACTGCTTACTGTGAGCCTTTCCGTAAGCGTCGATTCTCTTAACCACCTCTACGTAGTCTTCGTTTGCAAGTCTGCGCAACTCTTCCTTATCCTTTGCCTCGTAAGCGGCTCTGGTGCGAAGACCAAGCTCATACTTGATCTCCATAGCATCGCAAAGACATGCAGCGGTCTCGTAAACGTAGCCGTACTTGCGGCTCTTCTTAGCCAGCGCGTGCATATCCTTGGCAACCTCTGCAAACTTATATGATGCACCGGGCTTAACGGTCCAGTCCATAAAGTCGTTGATGGTATCGGCATAAAGCATATACTTGGAGGGGTTACGGGAGTGAGTAACGTTTCTCTCGTTACCTGCGATATAGTTACCAAAGTCTATTCTCATGCACTCGTCATAGTCGAGACCAACGATGCTCTTGAACTTTTTCTTGATCTTCTCCTCATCAGTGTTGCCCTTTGCGTACTCAGCAACATAGCAAAGCGAAGGAAGAACCGAGTAGAAGGAGCACTCGCCACCATTATTGCTCCAAAGGGTCATAAATACGTTCTTGATCTTATTCTCACGGCAAGCGTCGATAGCGGGCTTCATAGACTTAATAGTCCATTCGTTATCGGGAATAGTTCCGCACCATGTCCATACACCGCCTGCAAACCAGGTCTTTTTGGAAATCTGCGCATGCATCTCAAGCATGTCGCTAAATTCCGACTTGTTGCAGTGGTAGTAATCCCAAAATACGGGCATAACGTTTTTGGGGATAGCACTTCTGTATGGCTCAGGGACCTCCTGTTTAGGAACTACATAAACATCGTTATTCCAACCGTAGAAGAGCATATCCGACCAGATCATGGGCTCTTCGTAGCCATACTTCGCTGCGATCTCGTTAACGCGAGCAAGGTGTTTTTTCATAACCTCGATCTTGGGCTCGTAGCCGTTTTTATCAAGATATTTGCCTCGACCCAACAGGTGAGCTTCGTCCATACCTATATGGATGTTCTTGGTGCGAAAGCACTTCTTAAGGGTTGCAAACATGTGGTCGATAAGCTCGTAAACTCTCTCTTCTCCGCACATCAACGCCTCGTCATAGTCATAAGGCACCTTGCCCCACTTTCTGTGAGTCTTTAGGTGAGCGAGAGTCTGGATACAAGGAATGACCTCTATCCCAATACCTGCACAGAAATCGTCAAGCTCTTTCATCTCGGCGATTGAGTATCTGCCTCTCATATAGCCGAAGTAGGGCTCACCCTCAACTTCATATGTATCCTCGGTATAGAGGAAAAGCGCATTGTAGCCCATCTTGCGTATAAGGGGCAAAAATTTCTTAAGATCGTCAACCGTTCTTACGGCGTTTCTGGACATATCCAGCATTACGCCAAATGTTTTGAAATTTTTCATTTTTCATTCCTTTCAAATTACTTTCCGGCGATGGAATTATTATGATAATTATATCACAAGTTACTATTTTAGTCAACACAATGTCCGTAGTCGACCAAAGAAGTCCGATATTGATCATATAAATTAATTATATCAAATATACCGCCTTTTGTAAATCGGTTAATCGATAAAATTACCCCGAAAATCAATAAACTCCGGATGTATACCGGATCGAAACACTCACAACCCGAAGCGCATCATTATGATCGATGACAGAACCGTTCATTGGTTCATTATAACAATTATAACAAATATTTTCGCTTTTTGCAATAAGATAATATAAAAAATCACAAATTTTGATTGAAAATTCCATTTTCAAATTTTGATTTGTCGGTGAGATTACGACACCCTAAAACCGTAGGGCGGGGGTTTACTCCCGCCGTTTCGCTAATTATAAAACATTTGTAACGGGACGTCGAGGGCGCCGTCCCCTACGGTCTTAAACGATTGCCAAT
>JAZOMF010000050.1:0-22609 GCA_045653805.1 Eubacteriales bacterium | reverse complement strand
GGGAAGAATCCATGGTATTAGATTTGACCTTTTAGGTATCGATGTCACTACTCCCGGTAAGAACGAGTTCGATATTTGCTTCGCAGCATTCTTCAGAAATGAGACCGAGGCTACAAATTATGCATACGAGTTCTTGGGCATTGATCCTAATTCCCAGCCCGAAACAGATACTGAGACTGAGACCGAGACCGCGACCGAGACCGAAACTGAGACCGCGACCGAGACTGAAACCCAGACTGAGTCCGAGACTGAGACTGATGCTAAGACCGAGACCAAGGCTCCCGTAACTGGCGATGATGCAGCAACCTCCGGCGGATGCTTCGGCACCGTAGGCTTTGGCGCAATAGCAATCGTAGCAGTTGCAGCAGTAGCAGGCTTCGTAACTCTCAAGAAGAAGGACTAATTTAAATTAGAACTGATTTGAATTACATAAGATCCCCTCGCCAAAGCGAGGGGATCTTTGTGTTGTAAGGACTGTAAATCAAAATTTGAAATCGGTAATACAATATGTGGGTATTGTGAAGCGCGTGTGACGGCAGATAATGTAATTGTATAAATAGCACAAAAAATACAAATTAATTTGTCAAATTTGCGAATTTACTTTTTAGGGTGTTTGTGTTAGAATATATTGATGCAAAGGGTTTTCTTTGCAATCCGAAAAAATTCATTTGAGAAGGAGTAAATATTTATGAAAAAAATACTTTCTGCTTTGCTTGTTGTAACAATGATCGCTTCCGTGTGTGCAGTTTTTGCGCTTCCCGCAACTGCAGCTTCCGGCGATTTTTTTGATACACACGGTAAGGCTTCTCACGAAGTACCCGGTTACGATGGTGATATCAACTCCATCCCCGGTTATCAGTACACAAAAGATGGTTTTCAGATGACTACTGCAGACTGGACTACCGGTAAGCCTTTCTCTCACGTATCTACTAAGGATAAGGTAAACCTTAAGGACGGTTTCTATATGCAGGTTAGAGTTGATGAATTCAATTATGCAGTATACGATAAGTGGTTGAACTTCAGCATTTGGAGCCAGCCCTCTATCGAAGAGGGTAACGGTGATACCAGGTTCGGTACCGGTGTTCAGACCCTTATCCGTCCTGCAGATGTTAAGGGTACCCTTGACAAGATTAATTGGTATACCCATGCATTTACAGAATCCGGCTCCACCAGCATTGATAAGGACTACAACGGTAAAGATGATAATGGCAATAACATTCTTACCCTTGTGATTACTTACGATAAAAATTCCGGTTACAACGTAATCATCAACGGCTCAAAGGCTCCCGACAAGGTTATCGAGTACATGAACGAAACCTATGAAACTAATAGCATGGCACACATTGGCTTTACTATGTATACTGGTTCTACCGGTGGCTCCCAGTCCGCTACTATTCTTAAGTACGGTGATAGTGAGAAGACTGCAGTTAAGCCCGAAGGCGAGGGCGAAAAGAAACCTCAGAACCACATTATTGAGTATGCTCCCATTGCTGATCCATCGACTGTTCCCGCAGGCCAGCCCGCTGTTCTTATGTCCGGTGACACGGCTAATTCCCACCTTAAGGGCACTCCTATGTCTAATTTCGGTTCTATCATTTCTATTACCGAGGACAAACTTGTAAATGTTGTTACTACTAAGAGAAAAGGCGACTGTGGTGTATGGAATGTTAAGAACAATACTTCTTACGATATTAAGGACTTCCCTGTAATAATGGTAGTTGTTAAGAACTATTGTAACGAATATGTTGGCAAGGGTGAGTGTGCGGCATTCGAGGAAGCATCTTTGATCCTTGCAACCGGTGAGGAAGTTGTTATTAACGCTGAAAACGAGATTGGCGGTGTTTATCCTGCCGGTGAGAAAGCTTACTTCATCAATGATGACGGTTACCTTGTATTCGTATGTGACGTATCTGATGAACTTAAGAACGAGGATGAGTCCGAGGGTAGATTCGGTGGTCGTATCAATGCTCTTCGTTTCGACCTTATAGATATTGATACTGTTACCCCCGGTGCTAACGAATTCGACGTTGTAATGCAGGGCTTCTTCAGAACTGAGGAAGAGGCTGTTGCATACGCAGAAGATTACTTTACTTCTAACGGTTGGAAAGGCCACACCGATAACGGTGACAACAAGGAAACTGATACCGAGACCGATACTGAAACCAATACTGAGTCCGGTGATGAGACTGAGGCTAAGACCGAGACCCAGGCTCCCGCAACTAACGATAATACTGCAACCTCCGGCGGATGCTTTGGCACCGTAGGCTTTGGTGCAATAGCAATCGTAGCAGTTGCAGCAGTAGCAGGCTTCGTAACTCTCAAGAAGAAGGACTAATTTAAATTAGAACTAACTTGAATTATATAGAATCCCCTCGCTTCGGCGAGGTGATTCTTGTTGTAGAGATGATAAATTGATGTTTATCGGGGAGAGGGTCGTTCCCCTAAAACTGTAGGGTGGGGGCGATTTGCTTGCAAATGAGATCCCGCCGCTACAAACAAATTTAATTAGACGACCGGGGCGCCGAGGACGTCGCCCCCTACGAATTTGAAATCGTTCAAACACCTTCTACGGTAAACAAATGGGCAATCGTTTAAGACCGTAGGGGGCGACGTCCTCGGCGCCCCGTTACAAATGTTTTATAATTAGTGAAACGGCGGGAGTAAACCCCCGCCCTACGGTTTTGTGGTGGCGTTATCACACAGACAAATCAAAAATTGAAAAGTTTATTCAAATCTATTGACAATTTGTGCAAAATAGTGTATTATTGTATTAGTACAGTAGTACAGTTCTTTGTTCTGCCAAAGGCAGAGAAGGGAGGAAGATATGGCGTGGCAATTTAATCAGCACGAGCCGATGTTTTTGCAGATAGCCTCACGGTTGCGCGGAGACATCATTCGCGGCGAATACCGTCCCGATGATCAATTCCCGTCGGTGCGCCAATTAGCATCGGTAGCGGCGGTTAATCCAAACACTATGCAAAAGGCTCTCGTTTGTCTTGAGGAAGAGGGGATTTTGTATAGCAAGGGTACAGCCGGCAGGTTCGTGACTGCAGATGAAGAGGTTTTGCATGCGGCGGGCGAGAAAATGCGCCGAGACCTCGTTAAAAAGATCATTTCAGAGGCGAATAGCGCGGGAATTGATGCCAACGAGTTAATAAACTATATCAAGGAGGTGGCGGAGGTATGAGTGCGGTTTTAAAATGTACCGACCTCAAAAAGAGCTACAAGAGAAAGCATCCGGTTTTGGATGGCTTTAATTGTGAGCTGCCAAGCGGAAGAATAATAGGGCTTTTAGGTCCTAACGGATGTGGAAAGTCAACTCTCATAAAGCTTATTTGCGGTATTTTGACACTTGACGGCGGAAGTATTGAGGTATGTGGTCAACCTCGTAGTGAAAAGACCAACGCTCTCATCTCATATTTGCCCGAGCGAACTTATTTTAATTCATGGATGAAGGTAAACGAGCTTATTAAGTATTTTTCGGAGTTTTACGCTGATTTTGACGAAGAATTAGCCAGAAAAATGCTTGAAGACCTTAAAATTGACCCGAAATGCTCGCTTCGCACCCTTTCCAAGGGCACAAAAGAGAAGGTTCAGCTTGTAATGGTAATGGCGAGAAGAGCCAAGCTCTATCTTCTTGATGAGCCAATCGCAGGCGTTGACCCTGCGGCGAGAGAGTACATTCTCAACACTATAATCGGTAACTACAATCCCGAGGCGACGGTGATAATCACCACTCACCTCATTCACGATATTGAGCCTATTCTCGATGACTTTGTTTTCCTCAGTTATGGCGGTAAGGTCATGCTTTCGGGCAACTGTGACGCGGTGCGAGAGGAAACGGGCAAGTCTCTTGACGAGCTCTTCAGGGAGGTGTTCAGATGTTAGGCAAGCTTTTAAAATATGACCTTAGGAGCGTCGGACGCTTCTGGTGGATCGCAATGCTTACTATGATAGGCGCATCCTTCAGCACAGCGGTTTCTTACCGACTTTACCTTGAGCTTTCAATGAGTCAAGTGTATTTATCGGGAGAAAACAACGTGCTTATAGCCCTCGCTATGATGGCATTAAATATTATTTCAATCATATCGCTGGTAGTTATCGGAGCATCTCTTATATTTGTGGCAGCTCTTATTTACGTGCGATATTACAAGCACCTCTTTACAGACGAGGGATACCTGACCTTCACACTTCCCGTGAGTCGTAGACAGATATTCTTCTCCAAGCTTGTGAATGCAGGTATTTGGCTTCTGCTTTCGGAATTGGTGCTGTTTGCTTGCGCTATGGTAATGATTGTGATAGTTATTCCCAGCTACGGCAAGGGAATTATCGCAGTTGACACTCTTCGCAGTATGATCCAGAGCATTCTTGACGATTTCCGTAATCTCGGTTTCTGGATGGTATTGCAGGTAATTCTGTCTGTTCTCGTGACAGTTTCCGCAACAATGCTTTCGGTTGGCGTGGTATATTTCTGCATCACTCTTGGCGCAACGGTTGCAAAGCGCGCAAAGATAATCGTGGGCATTGGCACCTATTATCTTATCGACGTGGTTACAAGAATTTTTGGCACTGCTTTAGGTATTGTTCCCATGGTTTGGGTAATCGCCGTATTCCTTAAATTCTCGGAGACAAACATTCATCTTTTCAATGGCGCTACGTCGATTATGATGCTTATGCTCTTTGCGATCGTGTCTCTTCTCGCGGCATTTTTCCATTGCTTGACCTTGAACATCCTTGAGCGAAAGCTCAATTTGTCGTAAGGAGGTGGAGACTGTGAAAATGAATAATATAAGAAAAATTTCGCTGGCTCTTGCGCTGGTGATAATAATCGAAAGTCTTTTCTCCGTAAGCGTTTTCGCGGATAACAACCCCTTTGCGGTGTGGTCTGTATCTGACGACAAGACCGAGCTTACTAACGAGAGCGAGGGTATAAAATATCATCGCTACAACACGGGTATCAGCGTAGACTCGGAGCCCTCTATCACATACGTTTACGCCAATGGCGTTAATTACGATGACAGCTATTATGGATACGAAGCGGCTATTTGCCAAAATCCCGAGTACAAGGATGCGGTATGGATCGAAGGCTATTACGGCGACGACATTTTCGTAACTGACAAGGGTGAGAGGGAGCTTGAAGCCTTCATTTCGGGTGACGTTGGCAGCTTCTATCTGAGCGATGTTGATGTATACAGACTTAAAATATCCCCCGAGACCGTGGAAGAGCTTGACCGGGCGCTTCACGATGGCACCAATACCCAAAGCTTTGACGTGAGAGAGCTTGGAATGACAGTGAAAAATGAGGTCTATCAGATACTGGCTATGGACAAGAGTCAGACCTTCACCTACGTTTACGGAGCGATCTATAAGCTTGGTGTGGGCGAATATTGGTACGTCAACTACTATGAGCTTGGCAACGAGTATTTTGATGCCGACGGCAATTTCTCCTATAGACGCGGAAGCGTTACTATGACAAGAATAGAGGATGCCGAGGCAATCAACTCAATGCTTGCCGACACAAGCTATTTTTACACCGAATACGTTTATGAAAACGACGGAAGCACGCCTGACGGGGAGACCGACGAAACGGGAACCTGGGTATTGATTTGGATAATATATATTTTGTGCTTCGTCCTGCCCGCTGTTCCGATGATCATAGTCGGATTTATCCTGCCCTTCATCAAGAAGCTTGGTAAGCCCGGATATTGGTTTATCTTTATGGCATTTGCGATTTTGTGGCTGATTGCCGCACTGCTGCTTGCCGTTCTGCTTATTGCATTGATGATTATTTAATTTAAAAAATTATCCCCTTGTGAGAATTGCTCTCGCAAGGGGATTTTCCTTATTCTGCTTGACTTTCTGTTGTTTCGCTCGATTCGGTTTCTTCAACCTTCGGAGCAGTATTTTTGTATCCGTGAGTGCGGATATATTCGAAAAATGCCTCGTAGCCCTGCTGACTTAAATGGAGTCCGTCGCCCGAATCATATTTGGAATCAAGGTATCCGCTACTGTTTTTCAGCGCCTCGGCGGAGTTGAGGTATCTTACGCCCTGTTCCTCGGCGATTTCAACTATCCACGAGTTTGCAGTGTCGATCTTGTCACGGGATATGCCCTGTGTGCTTCGCTCGTATTTTTTAGAAACAGGGAATATAGAGTTCAGAATGATATGGGTGCTTGGAGATGCCTCCTTGATAGCAACTACAAGCCTTGTGTAGTAGTCCTTGAATTGCTTCTCGGTGCAGTATCGCACGCCGTTTTCAAGTCCTACGGTTATAAGCAGGTAATCGGGCTTTAGCTCTGCGGCGGCATCACTAACGTACACGGTGCGGTTGGAGGCAGGGAGATATATTTCGGTTTTGTCGATCTTTGCATCAAGTGCCAGCTTGCCGTCGGCATCGCTCCAGATTTGAGTTGTGTCCTCTCCCTCGTAGAGCACACCTGCCTCTCTCATTTGAGATACGGTAGAGTCTCCGAGAAAAATGATGGTGTTTATATAGTTTGCGCCGTAGTCGGGGGTCTCTTTTAGCGCGGCGTGAGATTGTAATGTATCGGAGTTGTCGGTGGTCTGTTGCTTAAGCTCAGGGCGTACTCCCCGAATACCAAAGGTCACCAAGGCTACCGAGCACGCCACCAGCAATATGAATATTGCGGCTATGGCAACACGCCCAAAGATCAGTGATTTATTTTTATCCATTTTTTATCCGTTTCGTTGTTTCGAATTTTAGATTGGTCGGGCTTTTCTATGTCTCCGACCGCTATTTTTATTTTATCATAAACCCGCGTATTTTGCAAGGCTTTTTTATGATTTTGACGTCCGAAAAAAAGGGTGTTGCGGAAAAGATGTAAAAATTAACAGTTTTTGGAATTGTGAAGAAAATATTGGGCGAAAAATGCATAAATTTTCATTTTTTAATCAATAAATCGCCGCATAATCTTGACATTTTACTAAATTTTATGTATAATTAATATAACTATGTTTTATCAAAGTATATTATAATAATAATAATTATTAATTAAGGTCGCGATTTGCGACACGGAGGATCATTTATGGCAAAGGTAACAAGACAGGAAGCAAGAGACATTCTTTTTGGTCTGCTTTTTGAGACCGAATTCCACGAGGGCGAAAATCCCACCGCGGTTTATGAGCTTGCTTGTGCTGACAGAGACATTCCTGCGGACAAGTACATCAAGGAGACTTTCTTTGGAGTGCTTTCCAAGAGCGAGGTGCTTGATGCGGTAATCAGCGAATATTCCAAGGGCTGGAGAGCGGACAGACTTTCAAACGTTTCCAGAACTATTATCAGAATTGCAACTTATGAGATGCTCTTTATCGAGGATATCCCCATGAACGTATCTATCAGCCAGGCGGTTGAGCTTTCGCTTAAGTACGGCGAGGACAGAGCAAAGCAGTTTGTAAACGGCGTGCTTTCGGGTATGTTCAAGGATATTCAGGCAAAGGGCGTGGAGGCTGTTATCGCAGAGGCGGTTGCGGCAATCGAGGCTAAGGCGGCTGAAACAGAGCAGGCAGTGGAAGAAGTTGCCGAGGCGGAGCCTTGCGAAGTAGCAGACTGCGAAAATGCTTGATAAAAAACTGATACTCGGTATTGATACCAGCAACTATACCACATCGGCGGCTCTTTGTACCCTTGACGGTGAGATAGTGCTGAATCTCAAAAAGATACTTCCCGTAGCTGAGGGAGAGAAGGGATTGCGTCAAAGTGACGCGCTCTTTGCTCACACCAAAAATCTGCCCGAGATAATGGAGTCGCTTGGTAAGTTTTTAGATGAGAATTGCCCTGAAATAAAGATCGTGGCGGTAGGATATTCCAAGACACCCAGAGATTTAGAAGGCTCATACATGCCCTGCTTTTTGTCGGGCGTGGCGATGGCTTCGGCTATATCTGCGACACAGGGCTGCAAGGCTTACCCCTTTTCGCATCAGAGCGGTCACGTAATGGCGGCGCTCTATTCGGCGGCGCAACTTGACCTGCTTGAGAAAAAAGAGAAGTTTGCGGCATTTCACGTGTCGGGCGGTACTACCGAGATACTTTTGGTAAGTCCTTATGATGGGGGCTTTTCGGTGGAGCTTATAGGCGGTACGGCAGACATAAACGCAGGTCAGGCAATCGACCGCACCGGCGTTATGATGGGTCTGCGATTCCCCTGCGGCAGAGAAATGGAGAGTCTTATTGGAGACCGTGACATCGCGCCCGCAAAGACGAGAATTTCGGTCAAGGGGCTTGAATGTAACCTGTCGGGACTTGAAAATCTGACTAAAAAGCTGTATGGCGAGACCGAGGATAAGGCGGTCGTTGCGGCTTACTGCTTTGATTTCGTGGCAGACACCCTCTCGAAGTTGACCGAAAACCTCAGAGAGATCTACCCCGATATACCGATAATTTACGCGGGCGGAGTTATGAGCAACAAGCGAATCGGCTCACGCCTTGCAAAATACGACAACACATATTTCTCCGCGCCTGAGTTTTCCTCGGATAACGCGGCAGGCGTGGCACTTTTGTGTCGCAAAAAATATTTGGAAAATAATTGATTTACTGATCAGAGGAACTTATGCAAAAGGATACGGCTTTCAGCGTAACACAGATAAATGAATATATCAAAATGACGCTGGAATCAAATCCGGTGCTCCGCAACGTATGGTTGCGCGGTGAAATCTCCAATTTCAAGAGCAACTATTCATCGGGTCATATGTATTTTTCTTTAAAGGACGAAAATTCGTCGATCCGCGCGGTGATGTTTAGAGGGTACTCGTCGCGACTTGAATTCCGCCCCGAGAGCGGAATGAGAGTCATGGTGCACGGCAAGATATCTACCTATGCCGTAACCGGTGACTACCAGATAATCATCGACGATATGCAACCCGACGGAGCAGGCGCTTTGGCAATAGCCTTTGAGCAGTTGAAGGCAAGACTTTCAGCGGAAGGACTTTTCGATCCAGCAAGAAAGAAGCCGATACCTCCTTTTGCACGAAGTGTTGGTGTTATAACCTCGGCTTCGGGTGCAGCGCTACACGATATTATCAACGTGTCGGGCAGGCGCTGTCCCTCGGCAAGAATTGTAATTTACCCCGCATACGTTCAGGGCGAGCTTGCTCCCCGTAGTCTTGCGGGCGGTATAAAATTTTTTAACGACAAGCACCCCGTAGACGTGATCATTATTGGTCGCGGCGGCGGCTCGGCAGAGGACCTTTGGTGCTTTAACGATGAAAATCTGGCGCGCGTTATTGCAGAGAGTGATATTCCTGTGATCTCTGCGGTAGGTCACGAAACAGATTTTACCATCTGCGATTTCGTTTCGGATATGCGCGCTCCCACGCCCAGCGCGGCGGCAGAGATAGCACTGCCCGATACAGGAGAATTAAGAGCGCGAATTTCTCATTTGCGCCACAAGGCAGATATGATAGTGGGCAGACGTACTCTTATGCTTGAAAGTCGGCTTGATGCCCTCAAAAAGAGCTGTGAGCTTAATTCGCCCGTGAGAGTGCTGGATGAGAAGAGTGCAAGGCTGGAGCGCCTAGGTGAAAGACTTAACGTGCTTGCTAAGGGCGCCGTTGACCGCTCTGATAACCGTTTCCGTATGCTTTGTGCTCGACTTGAGGGAGTTAACCCTCTGGCGGTGCTTTCCCACGGTTACGCTATGGTAGAGAGCGAGGACGGCAGAATAATTTCAGGCGTTTCCGATATTGAAATTGGCAACAAAGTGAAAATAGGACTTTCCGACGGCAGTGCGCTGGCGGAGATAACACAGATAACAGAGAATCAACGAGAGGTGTAATATGGCGGAAAAGAAAAAATTGAGTCTTGAAGAGGCTATGGCCCGCCTTGAAGCGGTGGTAGCCGAGCTTGAAAACGAAAAGCTGCCCATTGATAAATCTCTTAAGCTCTATGAGGAGGGCGTTAAGCTTGCAAGTCTTTGTGCGGGCGAGCTTGAGGCGGCAAAGAGAAAGATACAGATACTCCAGAGTGGCAAGAGTGGTGAAATAGAGGTAGTAGACGTGCCCGATGGTACCTTCTCCGATAACACATAAAGGAGTACGGTATGGATTATAACAAGAATCTTGCCAAGTCGGCGATAGATGAGACGGTAGCGCTCATTACTCCCGAGCTTGAAAAAATATACCCCTCCGAGAGACGTGGATGCGCGGCAGACCTCTACGAGGCTATAAGATACAGTCTTTTGTCGGGAGGCAAGAGGGTTAGAGCAACTCTTACCCTTGAGACCTGCAAGATGCTGGGTGGTGACGTGGAGGCGGCTTTGCCGTTTGCGTGTGCGGTCGAGATGATACACACCTATTCTCTTATTCACGATGACCTTCCCTGCATGGACGACGATGATATGAGAAGAGGAAAGCCCACCTGCCATAAGGTCTACGGTGAGGCGATAGCCACCTTGGCGGGGGACGGTCTGCTTACCGATGCCTTTTCGATATGTGCTATGAACCCCTACGTCAGCGGCGATTGTGCGGCAACTGCTGTAGCTCTGCTTTCGGGTGCGGCAGGTAGCTTTGGAATGGTTAAGGGTCAGATCACCGACCTTTACGGCGAGATCAACGAGCTTTCTCTTGAGGAGCTTGTGGAGCTTCATATGGGTAAGACCGGTGCTATGATCTGCGTCGCAGTTCAGCTTGGTTGTCTTGCGGCGGGTTATGAACCCAATAGTGAAGTCACTGAAAAGCTGACGAGATTTGCTCAAAATATCGGACTCGTATTTCAGGTAGTGGATGATATTCTCGACGTCACCTCGACCAGTGAGGTGCTTGGCAAGAATATAGGCTCAGATGAAAACAAAAATAAGACCACGTTTATGAGATTCTTCACGGTTGACGAGGCGAAGGAGTATTCATCTCGTTTGACCGAGGAGGCAATTTCTTATCTTGATGGTATTGAGGATAGTGAGACACTGGTCTCTTTGGCGCTCTATCTTTGCGAAAGAAACAAGTAATCCCCTAAAAATAAAAAATGAGGATGTAAAACATGGGAAATTATTATATTATCATTTGTGTTGCAGCAGCTTGGTTCATGGCCCAGTTTTTAAAGGCTTTTACGGGAGTTTTCAAGGTTAAAAAGTTTTCTGTTTTGGAATTGCTTTTTGGAACGGGCGGTATGCCTTCCTCCCACTCGGCGTCTGTATGCGCGTTAGCGACAGCCTGCTGTATAAGAGAGGGCTTTGGCTCTCCTGCTTTTGCCATTAGCGTTGTGCTGGCGTTCATCGTAATGAGAGATGCTATGGGTATGAGACGTCAGGTTGGTGAGCATGCGAAGGTGCTTAACAGACTTTTCAAGAATCTTTCGGAGTCGCTTAACGATCCCGAGCTGACCGAAAAGGCTCTTGAGGAGCTTGCGGGTCACACCCCCTTGCAGGTTCTTGCGGGAATGCTCTTGGGAATTGCAGTGCCCGTTGGAATGATGTTTATTCCTGCTTTTGAGACAGGAGTTAACGCTCCACAGCTTGCAGAGGCTGCCGGTGAGGTCGCGGCTATTGTGAGTGGATTTATCGGAACTATCGTATGAGAATAGACGTTTATCTGACAGCAAACGGCTTTTGCGAGAGCCGTAACCGTGCGGCAAGACTTATCGACGATGGCAAGGTCGTTTTTGATGGCAAGCTAGTGTCCAAAGCATCAACCGAGGTGGGTGATGGCGAGCACACGATTGAAATCACCGAAAAGGACGGCTTTGTAGGTCGAGGAGCCCTCAAGCTTGAGGGGGCGATAGGGCATTTCGAGTTGGATGTTTCGGGTAAGAGGTGCATCGACGTGGGTGCATCTACCGGTGGATTTACCGAGTGTCTTTTGCGCCACGGCGCATCTCACGTTTGCGCGGTGGATTCGGGCAGAGGACAGCTACATAAAAGCCTGCTTGAGGATATAAGAGTTACAAGCGTGGAGGGGTTTAACGCGCGAGCGCTCTCACCCGAGGACTTTGGACTTTTTGACGTAGCGGTAATGGACGTTTCCTTTATTTCGCAAACACTCATTCATCCTGCTCTTTGCTCAGTGCTTTCTGACGGAGCGGTGTTTGTAAGTCTTATCAAGCCTCAATTCGAGGCAGGAAAAAGTGCGCTTGGCAAAAATGGTATTGTTAAAAAGCCTGCTGATAGAGAAATGGCAGTTCGTCGCGTGCTTGAATCCGCGCGCGCATGCGGATTTGCCGTGCAGGACGTTATCCGCTCTCCCATCGTGGGAGGCGACGGCAACAGAGAATATCTTGCCGTATTTATTAAAAAACAGTGCGAGGGAGAGAGCCGCGTGCTCGATCTCAAGCAATTATGTAAGGATTAATCATGGAAAAAAGCATTAAAAAGGTACTTATAGTAACCAATTTCAATATTTACGACAAGGCACAGGCGGCGCTTACCGTTGCCGAAAAGCTTGATTCTATAGGCTGTGAGGTCTGCACTCTGGTTTATAACAGAGATAAGATCATGAAGATGAAGAGCCGCGTGTGGTTCAAGTTTTTGCCTATGGAGGAAGCGTATAGCCAGGTAGATGCGGTTATCGTGCTTGGCGGAGACGGCGCAATTCTTGAGTCTGCCCGCAGAGCGGCTCCCCACGGAACTTTGGTGATGGGCCTTAATATGGGTCGCCTCGGCTACATGGCTGAACTTGAGATGGGCGAACTTGATGAGCTTGCACGACTTGCATCAGGCGACTACAAGCTTGAAACACGTACAATGCTCAATATCGAGCTTGTCAATCCCGACGGCGAGGCGAGAAAGTGCGAGTATGCGCTCAACGATGCGGTGCTTTCAAACGGTTCTATCTCCCGTGTGGTTGATACCGAGCTTTACGAGGGCGGTGTGCTTATAGCTACTTACCGCTCCGACGGAATGATAGTTGCCACACCCACAGGCTCTACCGCATATTCCTTGGCGGCAGGCGGCGCAATAGTTGACCCCAAGCTTAATTGCTTCTGCGTAACTCCCATCTGCCCCCACTCGCTTTATGCGCGTCCTTTGGTGTTCCCCGACAGCTCTTGTCTTGAAATAAAGAACACCTGCCAGAGAGAGAAGAAGGTATTTTTGACCGTGGACGGAAGAGTGAATTACGAGCTAAATTATTTGGACGTTATCCGTATCACTCGCTCGCCCTTGACTACATCCTTTATCCGCTTGAAGGATTCAAGCTTCTACGAGCGACTCAGACAAAAAATGAACGATAAATAATAAGGTGATAAAAATGAAAAAGGGAAGACAGGAAAAAATTCTTGAGCTTATAAATAAATACGAGATCGAAACTCAGGACGAGCTTATGGAATTTCTCGGTCAAGAGGGTTATTTGGTAACTCAAGCAACCGTTTCCAGAGATATTCGTGATCTTGATCTTGTTAAGGTAGCGATGCCGGGCGGAAGCTACAAGTATGTGGTTTCGGGCGTGTCCAAAAAGCAGATAGGACATACGGGATCGATCTCCCACGCCATCGCTAATACGGTAATTAGTATAAGATGCGCGCAGAATACGGTAGTTATCAGGACCTCTGCAGGTATGGCGCAGGCGGTTGCCCTTTCAATCGACCGTGTTTCCGACGATCGTATTCTCGGTAGCGTTGCAGGTGATGATACCATCTTCGTAATGACTCCAGACAATGATGCGGCAGCAGCCGTTGCGGGTAAACTTAAAAATCAGCTTACAATAGGTTGATAACTTCAAAAAAATCCAAGAAGGGAGAAGGCTTATGCTGAAAAATCTGCATATCGAGAATATCGCGGTAGTAAAATGCGCCGATATTGAGTTTGAACGCGGATTTACCGTGCTCACGGGCGAGACCGGAGCAGGAAAGAGCGTTATTATAGATTCTATAAATATGCTTTGCGGCGGTAAGGTCTCCCGAGACGTGGTGAGAGCGGGCGAGAGCTTTGCGCTTTCCGAGGCGGTTTTCGACGGCGTTGAAGGCTCTATTGCGGAGTCTTTAGCTACATACGGAGTTGAAGCCGACGATGGCGAGGTGATGCTTTCCCACAAAATGACCGCAGATGGCAAGTCCACGGTCAGAATAAACGGGAGAGCGGTAACTAAAACCGTTTTGCGAGAGGTTGGCAGAACTCTTATCTCAATTCACGGTCAGAATGACAGCAAGGTGCTTTTCGATAAAGCCGCTTACGTGGATATGATAGATTCTTTTGGCTCGTGTATGAGCGAGCGCGAGGCTTACGAGGCGATTTACCGTGAGCTTGACTTCTATCGCAAGAAGCTCCGCGACGTTTCTTGCGACGAGGAGCAAAAGGCGCGTGAGAGAGATATGCTTGAGTATCAAATTAAGGATATTGACTCAAAAAAGCTCCGCGACGGCGAAGAAGAGGCGCTTGAAGCCGAAAAATTGAGACTTGGAAGTATCGAAAAGATAAATAAGCAGATAAATTTTGCAGAGAGAGCGCTTTCGGGCGGTGAAAAGGGAGCTTCGGCATCTTATCTCCTCTCCCGCGCGGCGGATTCTCTCAATAAAATAGTGGACGTTATTCCCGAGGCAAGTGTGCTTGCTGAAAAACTCCTTGATATGAGCTACGAGGTGTCGGATATTGCCGACAGTGTTGCGTCCTTTGGTGATGACGGCGGAGAGGACATCGATGCCCGACTTGATAAGATAGAATCGAGACTTGAAGCCATTTCGGGACTCAAACGCCGATACGGAAGAGATATAAAGTCTATTTTGGAATTCCGCAACAAAGCGGTGGAGAGGCTTGACGAGATAGTGCTTTCCGACGAGCATGCCGTGGAGTACGAAAAGAAGATACGTCAGCTCCAAAAGGATGCTACGCTAGCGGCAAAAGCCTTGACCGATAAGAGAAAGATAGCCACGAGAGAAGCGTCAGGGAAAATAATGGAGACCTTGACCTATCTCGATATGCCCAAGGTTAAATTTGAGATAGTGATAAATAAAACCGAGGATTTCACCCCCTCGGGTTGTGACAAGATTGAATTTATGGTTGCCACAAACCCCGGCGAGCCGCTCTTTCCTATGAGCGATATTGCCTCGGGTGGTGAAATGGCGAGAATCATGTTATCTCTCAAGAGCGTGTTAAACGAGAAATACGGAGTTGATTCGGCAATCTATGACGAGATAGACACCGGAATTTCGGGCAAGACCTCGCGAAAGATTGGTCTTAAGCTTCGAGAGATAGCAAGGGAGAGCCAGGTTATTTGCGTTACTCACTCGGCTCAGATAGCTACTCTTGCCGACAATCATTTCCTTATTTCTAAAAAGGAGATAGATGGCAGAGCGCAAACGAGTATCAGACTTCTCGAAAAAGAGGAGAGAGTAGAGGAAGCGGCTAGAATCCTTGGCGGCATCAATATCACCGAGGCGCAGAGACAGGCGGCAAGGGATATGATTGAGAACATAAACGAATAAATAAGAAAATTAAACAAAATTTAAGATATATTATTGAAAAAATACCGACTTTGTGATATAATCTAAAGTTGTGAAAAAATAGAAAGGTTAATGTAAAAATGTTAAAGATCAAGTTACAAATAGCCGAAAAAATACTTGCAGGAGTTCATACCATCAATCCTCAGGCGGAGCTTACCGCACTTGATGTGGAAGGTATGCTGGAATATCCCCCCGATACCACCATGGGAGATCTTGCTTTCCCCTGCTTTAAGCTCTCCAAGACTCTTCGTCGCTCCCCCGTGCAGATCGCACAGACTATCGCAGAGGGACTTTGCGGCGGTGCGATCGGATCAGCAGAGGCAGTAAACGGCTACCTTAACATAAAGATAAAGAACGAGTATCTTGCGGAGGTGATTCTCCCCGAGATTCTTGAAAAGAAGGAAAATTACGGCGCGCCCGACATGGGCAATGGCAAGACCGTCGTTCTGGACTATTCTTCACCCAACGTAGCAAAGCCCTTCCATATCGGACACCTTGGTACTACCGTTATCGGTCACGCGCTCAAGCGTCTCCACGAGTTTGCAGGATACAAGTGTGTTGGTATCAACTATCTCGGCGACTGGGGTACACAGTTCGGTAAGCTTATCGTGGCTTACAAGCTCTGGGGCGACAAGCAGCAGATCGAGGAGGGCGGAATAGACAAGCTGGTTGAGCTTTACGTCCGCATCAACAACACCATAAAGGGTGACGAGGAGAACGGCATTCCCGCTCGCGAGGATCTTGCAGATCAGTCGAGAGCCGAGTTCAAGAAGATGGAGCTTGGTGACGAAGAGAACATCGCACTTTGGAAGTGGTTCGTTGAGATCAGCCTTACTGAATATGAAAAGACATACAAGCAGCTTGGTATTGAGTTCGATAGCTACAAGGGCGAGAGCTTCTACACCGACAAGATGCCTGCGCAGGTTGAAAAGATCCGCGAAATGGGTCTTATGAAGATAGACGACGGTGCCAGCATTGTTGATCTTGAAGATTACGGCATGCCTCCTTGCTTGATCCTCAAGCGCGACGGCACTACTCTTTATCCTACCCGTGATATTGCAGCGGCGGTTTACAGAAAGAACGAATACAATTTCGATAAGGCAATTTACGTTACAAGTAATCAGCAGATACTCCACTTCAAGCAGTGGTTCAAGGTAGTTGAGCTTATGGGATATGATTGGCACGAGCAGCTCGTTCACATTCCTTACGGTACCGTTTCTCTCAACGGCGCAAAGCTTGCTACAAGAACAGGTAACGTAGTTCTGCTTAAAGACCTTTTCACTCTCGCTATTGAGAAGGTAAAGGGAATTATGGCAGAGAAGAACCCCGACTTGGCAAACAACGAAGAAGTTGCAGAGGCAGTCGGCGTTGGCGCGATAGTATTCTACTATCTTACCAACAACCGTATCAAGGATATTAACTTCAACCTTGAGGATGCGCTTTCCTTCGACGGAAACACCGGTCCTTACGTTCAGTACACCTACGCCCGTACCTGCTCGGTGCTTGAAAAGGCAAAGGCTTGCGGCGGCAACGTCACCGTTACTTGTGACGAAGAAGCGGCACTTCTTAAGACTCTTTGTCAGTATGAAGAGAGAGTTCTTACCGCTATTCGCGATTATGAGCCTTCTGTAATTACAAGATTCATTCTTGACGTTGCGGTTGCGTTTAATAAGTTCTATCACAACTGCTCGATACTTAACGCCGAGAACGATGACGTAAAGGCGACAAGAGTTATGCTCACCGAAGCGACCAATTACGTGCTTGGCAGCGCGTTCTCGCTGATCTGTCTCAAGAAGACCGAGAAGGTTTAATTAGGAGATTAATAATAGGGGGACCCCCCACTTGTGCGGTTCTTCACTTCGGGCGTTGCCCGAAGCCGCGAGTTTTCTGCGAAAACATCGCCAAGCTCCAAGCCTGCGGCTTGTCATTCACCCCTCTGTGGCGCTTGGGAAGGGTAGGGAGATTTCGCCATCTGCGGATGGCGACCAACGCTCCGCACGTTGGATGGGCGGTCGCTTTTGAAAAAGCGACGCAAAACTTTTAAATAGGCTTCGCCGCTAAACGGTGGAGTTTAATTAGAATTAATTTGGTTAATAATTGAAAGGAATTAAATATCATGTCAGGACATAGCAAATGGGCCAACATTAAGCACAAGAAGGAAAAGACCGACGCGCAGAAGGCGAAGGTGTTTACAAAGATCGGTAAGGAAATTACTATCGCAGTAAAAGAGGGCGGCGGAGACCCTAACTCCAATGCAAAGCTCCGCGACCTTATCGCAAAGGCAAAATCCAACAACGTTCCTAACGATAACATCGAAAGAACCATCAAAAAGGCGATGGGTGGCACCGGTGAAAACTACGAAGAGGTAGTTTACGAGGGCTATGGCCCCGCAGGCGTTGCGGTTATCGTTGAGGCTACTACGGACAATAGAAACAGAACCGCAGGCAATGTTCGTTCTTATTTCTCCAAGTACCACGGCAATATGGGTCAGACCGGTTGCGTAAGCTTCATGTTTGAGGAGAAGGGCGTTATCGTTATTACCGACGAGGATGGCAAGATAGAAGAGGACGTACTTATGGAGACCGCTCTTGAGGCAGGCGCTGAGGACTTCTCCGGTGAGGACGGCGTATTCGAGATCTACACCGTTCCCGACGACGTTTATGCTGTTGAGGAGGCTCTCAAGGCGGCAGGATACGAGATCGCATCCGCTGAAAAGACCAAGGTTCCCCAGAACACCGTTGAGCTTACAAACGAGGACGACATCAGATTCATGACACTTCTTATCGAGAAGCTTGAAGAGGATGATGACGTTATGGAAGTTTATCATAACTGCGATAACGACCTCTGATAGCACTGCTGTTTGTAGACGTGAAGTGTTTTTTATGTTATAAAAATGCATTCCGTAGGGGAGGGGCTTGCTCCTCCCACTACATTTAATTAATAAGGAGGATAAAAATGAAGCAAAATCGCATAACAAGGCTGCTTTCAAACACGCTGATATTTACCGTCGGCAAGTTTGTTTCAAAGCTGATAGTCATTTTTATGCTCCCGTTCTATACCTCATATCTTTCGAGTGCGGAGTATAGCACGTCTGACCTTATCACCAACCTTTGCAATCTGATAATTCCGCTTGCTTGTCTTGGCGTCAGCGAGGGAATATTCAGAAATGCGGCAACGCAAAACGTTGACAAGGAGTCCTTCTTTACCAACGGTGCCATGCTGATGATATTCGGCTCGATTGGATTTCTCGTTTTGTCGCCTCTGCTTTTGCTTACCGGATATTTTAACGATTACGTCTGGCTTATTATCTGCTACGTTTTGGCGTCGAATATCCATTCGGTCTGCTCGCAGTACGTTTGCGCCATTGGAAAGACCAAGCTTTTTGCAGGACAAGGAGTGCTGAACACGGCAATTTGCGTGGTGCTCAACATCATTTTCTTAGTGGGCTTTGATATGGGCATCGTGGGATACGTGCTTTCTATCGTACTTGCCGATCTTCTGACTACGCTCTTCGTTTTCTTCGTGGCAAAGCTTTATAGGGCGTTTATTCCTAGTAAAGTAAGTCGCGCTGTTATGAAAGACCTGCTTCGTTTCTGCCTGCCGCTGGTTCCGTCTACGATTTTTTGGTGGATAACAGGCGTGTCGGACAGATATATGGTAGCGTTTATGTGCGGAGACGAGGAAAATGGACTCTACACGGCGGCTTATAAGATTCCTACTCTTCTGACCTACGTCGTAACCATTTTCAACGACGCTTGGAGACTTTCGGCGGTCAATGAGTCAGACGACAGAGATAAATGTGCCGATTTTTATTCACAGATATACAAATATTATATTGCGGCGATGTTCGTAGGCGGCGGAATGCTGGCGGTGGGCGCGCAGATATTCGCAAAAATATTGTTTGCGGATAGCTATTATATGGCGTGGCTCTTTATCCCCGCGTTGTCGGCGGCGACCATATTCACCGCGCTGGATACCTTCCTCGGGAGCGTTTATTTCACGGTGAAGAGAACCTCGATGTCGCTTTATACCGCACTTATCGGTGCGATAGTGAATATCGGGCTTAATTTGCTCTTGATCCCCTCGTGGGGACTTGGATGGGGCGCTATGGGTGCATCTGTTGCAACCTTTGCAAGCTATTTCATCGTTTATCTCATCCGTGCGCTGACTATGAAGAGATTTTTGCCCTTCAATATGTATCACGGTAAGTTCATTGTCAACACCGTGATGATCTGCGCTGTCTCTGCGTTTATGACCTACTACGGATATAGTGGCAACATCGTGGGACTTATCGCGTCTATAATTGTTTTGCTCATCAGCGTGATATTCAACGGTAGAGATGTTTATTTCGCTTGCCGCCAAGTGCTTGCCTCGACAAGAGGGAAGAAAAGGGCATAAAAGGATAATTTACAAAAAATTCATATTTATTTTTGCATATCTATTGAAAAATTGTTTTCAATATGTTATAATATTCCCTGCGTGTGAAAAACACATATATTAATTAAGGGTGGTCCGCTGCTTTGCTCGCATGAACATCCGGTTTTTAAGGAGGGCTTTATAATGGATCTTATTAAGGCTTTTACAAATGAGCAACTCAAGGAAAGCGTACCCCAGTTCAACATCGGTGACACTGTTCGTGTTCACAACAAGATCGTAGAGGGTACAAGAGAAAGAATTCAGATGTACGAGGGCACCGTTATCGCTAAGCACGAGGGCGGCATCTCCGCTACCTTTACCGTAAGAAGAATTGCTTACGGCTGTGGCGTTGAAAAGACTTTCCCCGTTCATTCTCCCAACGTTGTGGCAGTTGACGTTATCCGTAAGGGTAAGGTTCGCCGCGCAAAGCTCTACTACCTCCGTGGCAGAGTGGGCAAGGCTTCCAAGGTTAAGGAAGACCTCTCCAGAGATTGATTTCTTCAAGCTTGAAAAAGCAAAAAATATCCGAGGGTACTTGAAACCCTCGGATGTTTTTTTGTTCAATGAATTTTAAGCTGAGGTTGTCACTGTTCGTCAGCTTTCATACTCCCGTTATTTTAGACGCGATGAGTGCGGAGAGAGCCGCGGTAGCCGCGCCTATAACTGCCGCTGGTGGGGTGAGGTCAAAGTACGCCACGGCAGGCTCTTGAATGCTTACCGCGCGGAATATTTGTGTGGTGCGCTCCTCGATGCCGCCGAAACGGTCGCTATCGTATTCAATGATGATAAAGTCGCTTCCGTAGGCGCAATCTATAAGGCTTATGAGGTGCGAAAGTACAAGGGCAAGCGAATCGATGTCCTGCGATTTGGAGAAAAGAGCAGAGAGGCTCTCACCGTTTACCAGCAGTTTCTCAAGCTTGAGCGGAATTGGAGAGGAGTGGCAAGGCAGGTGAGTTGCCTCAAGGGTGTCAGACAGACGGATGTGCGAGATGTTATTGCCGACAATGTGCGGCTCAAATACATCGTATTTCAAAGCGCATTTGATCGCCTGCGAGTTCGTGATGCAGAGGGTAGGCATTACGCCGAAAAACTGCGCGCAGAGGTCGTTGACTATGCCCATATCGTATGCGTCCGGTAGATATGCCGAGGTGCTCGATGCGATTTTTACAATGCTTTCCGGGTGATCTGCAATTATTGTGACGATTGAGCTTACAGAGTAGGGCAAAAGCGACATTCTTTGACCAATTTTTGAGAGAAAGACGGTGACGTCGCCCTCAAATGATAGGCTTGGGGCGGGAGAATAGCTTTCACTTATCAATTTCTTGTTCTTGCCCACAATCATTGATGCGGTGTAGACGGGAGATGAAAAATCCAGAACCAGTGTTGAGATCTCACTGCGAAAAACGTGGATTTTAGATGGAGAGCCCGCGCTGTTATCTCTTTTGTATTCAAGTCTCGTTATGCGGCATTCATCAAGGGCGGACAAAAGCTTGCCTGCGGTAGCGAGGCTAACGTTTCCACACTTGGCTACCGATGCTCGTGTAAGTCCTTTCGATGAAAGCGCTGAATCGATCAGTCTTTGGAGTGAGTCGCTTTTTATATTTAAGGTTTGAGTTCCTAATTTAAGTCTTTTCATGGCAGTTTCCTTGATATTGATATATATAAATTATATAGGAAAAGATTTAAGATGTCAATAGTTCCGGAATCTTATTTGTTATTCTGAAATGTTCACAAAAAGTTTAAAAAATATTTTTTAAAACTATTGACAAAGAATAATGATAATGGTATAATAATATGCCGCATAAAAATGGCTTTTTTAAGTGCACAATTTTTGAAATAAAAAGAGTGCCGCCATCATAGCGAGACTTATATGAAAGAGAGGTGCTTTTCGTGTTTGCAATCATTGAAACCGGCGGAAAGCAGTACAAGGTAACAGAGCAGGATATTATCTTTGTTGAGAAGCTTGACTGCGAGGAAGGTGCAGAGATCGTATTCGACAAGGTCGTTGCAGTTTCTACCGAGGATGGCTTTAAGGCAGGAACCCCCTACGTTGACGGTGCTTCCGTTAAGGGAACCGTTGTTAAGAACGGCAAGGGCAAGAAAATCTATGTCATCAAGTACAAGGCAAAGAAGGATTCGAAGAAGAAGATCGGTCACAGACAGCCTTACACCAAGATCCAGATCACATCTATCGGCTAATTAATTATGACGAAGTTAGTATTTTTCCGTAGCGGAGGAGTCTTTTACGGCTTTGAGGAGCAGGGACACACGGGATACGGCGAAGAGGGCGATGACGTTCTCTGTGCGGCACTCTCGGCAATGACCATGCTTATTATCAACACCGTTGAGGTTGCATATGCTTCCTCGGTCGATTTCACTATCGATGAAAAGACTACTAATATCAGAGTAAGATCCAAGGCGGCGCTTCCCGAATTCGAGGAGGACGAGCTCAAGAGATATGCGGTATCGGGACTGTTCCTTGCATACTATAAGCAGATTGAGGATATGCTCGAGGAATATTACGACTATTTGGATGTATCCGTGGTTGACAGAGCCTACGACGAATAATTCGCGTAGGGATCGGCGCTAGCGCCAACAAAATTTTCTAAAGAGAGGATAATATTATGGTAAGACTCAGTTTACAGTTCTTTGCTCATAAGAAGGGTGTAGGTTCTACCAAGAACGGCCGTGATAGCGAATCCAAGCGCCTTGGCGTTAAGAGAGCTGACGGTCAGGCAGTACTCGCCGGCAACATCCTCGTAAGACAGAGAGGAACAGCTATCCATCCCGGTAACAACGTTGGTATCGGT
>JAZOMF010000049.1:0-6503 GCA_045653805.1 Eubacteriales bacterium | reverse complement strand
ATGCGCGGGGAGGCGGGGGATGCGATTTACGCTTTCTTGAAAGAAAGCTTGGCAAAGAACTTTCCACAAGAAAAGGCAGAAAAAACAGTCATATAATAATATGACACCGTGGGGATTTTAATCTAAATTTAACTGCTATCGTGTTGCAAGTAAAACTTCACCTACAAACTAGCGGGGTTGGGGGTCACGGGGGAGGGGATGTTTTAAAAATCCGCCTTTGTGTTTATAGCAACAATCACCTTTGTGCGGATTTTTAGAACTTACTCCTATCCCTCGTGCGGCGTTTCTTTTGTAACTTTTCTTGTCGCCGGTGACAAGAAAAGTTAGTATTAAACTAACCGCCAAACTCCAATTTAAAATTCAGAAAGCATCTCGATGGCGTGCTCGTCACAAACAACTTTCCCATGCTCGGATATGTAGGAAACAAGGCAGTCGGGATTCTCTCTCTTTCCATACTCAATAATAAAAGTCAACTTGTCAAGTCTCGAATACGCCGACATTCCGGCATCAAGGAGCAAAAGATAATATCTTCCGTCCTCGTCTGCAAAGGCTCGGCTTTCGGGTATAATGTCGCCATCTTTCAAAATCCTACACACCTTGCAAAGATGGCCTAGCGAGTCAAACGAAAAGGCGATCCTCGATAATCTTTTTTCGGCAGGTGCTGAAACCGATTGCCGCGGCCGGCTCTTTTGAGGAGTGTTTTCTATACTTTCCCCTATTGCCTCGGGAAGTCCAAGCATTTTTTTGCTATAATGCTCCTTTGAAGTGCCGTCCGAGAGAAGAGGAGTTTTTATCCTCTCATAAATTTCCCCCGACTCTGTTTCGGTGAGGCATTTCGTAATGAAAAGCTCGCACCCGCCCTTTTTGGAGGTGTAGAGCTGAACGAATATCTCCTCTCCGTCGGTATTAAAGCCTATCTGATCGCGAGCGCACTCCAAAAGAGAGCGGATGGCTCGCCTGGTCGAGCCCTTGGCGCAGTCGCTTTCGCTTCCAATGTGGTATTTTATCATATCGCTTTCGTCAAGCATTATTTTAAGCTTTGTATTGCTGATAAGTATTAGTTCCATAATAGTTCCTTTCTTCGGAATTGCAAAAATATATCTACTATTATTATAATACCTATCGCCCCAAAATGTAACCCCTAAATTTTTGGTAAATTTCCCGCCGCCTCTTTACTTTCCTATTACAATTTGTTATAATATATCTATATTTCACGAAAGGGAGGTGAGCGGATGAAATACGATATCGAGCGAGATCATATTGAAATGAGCGTGCGAGAGCTTTGCGAGAGTGCGCTTTTGCACGGCGACATAGATTGTCACCGCTCACTCTCTAATCTTCGCGATAGAGCTGCAGATGGTCAAAAGGCACACCAAAAGCTGCAGACCTCATTTGGCGCACTCTATCACAGCGAGGTGGAGCTTCACAACACAAGTAAGCTTGACGAGGTATATTTTTATGTCAAGGGCAGAGCAGACGGAATAATATGTCATAACGGCAACTATACTGTCGATGAAATAAAGACTGTGGGAGAAAAGCAATTTTACAGCGATATCGTTGACCGTCTGCACACCGCCCAGCTCTATTGCTACGCATATTTTCTTTGTCGCACAAAGGAATTGGCGGGGGTCAACGCTCGAATCATCTACTATAACGTAGACGACGGCGAGATAGAGTATCACGAAAAATACGTCACCGTAGAGGAGCTGCGCAATTATTACCATCAGCTGCTTTCGGTGGTGCTTTGGCGCGCAAGATTTTTGCGCGAGCGAATGAGAGAGCGAATGCCCGCCGCGGCAAGCGCACCATTCCCGTATAGCTCGCTCCGTGACAGCCAGACCGAGATGATAAAGGAGTGCTACCGTGACATAAAGCAGGGCAACCGACTTTTCTGCCAAGCTCCCACGGGCATTGGAAAAACGATA
Organism: Eubacteriales bacterium; assembly: GCA_045653805.1. Classification (GTDB taxonomy): domain Bacteria; phylum Bacillota; class Clostridia; order Oscillospirales; family CAG-272; genus SVTX01. Next base: position 4,578 of record JAZOMF010000049.1, on the reverse strand, counting down.
TCCACCCTTTATCCGTCGGTCAAGCGCATGGGCGAGGGACTTGCCGACAAGATTTTTTACCTCACCAGCAAGGCAAGTATTCGTCGAGAGGCTTATGGAGCTATTGGAAAAATGAACGACGCAGGCTCGCGTGTCTTTGGCATCGTTTTGTCTGCTCGCGAGCAGATGTGCATCAACGAGGGTGCGAAAAAGCGAGGCGGCAGACTTTCTTCTAACTGTTGCCCGGAGCTTTGCCCCTACGCCAAGGCGTATTATGACAGAGTTGGCGGCGCAATCGAGGAGATTTTAAAGCTTTCCGATAGATTTGACAGTCAATTTTTGAAAAAATTCGCAAAGATGCGACAGATATGTCCCTATGAGCTATCTCTTGACCTCTCCGAGCTTTGCGACGTGATAATCTGCGACTACAACTACGTTTTCTCTCCTACCGTTTCGCTCAAACGATATTTCGACGAGCGCTTTAGCGGCGGACGTGAAAAATATATTTTTTTGGTGGATGAGGCGCACAATCTGCCCGACCGCGCGAGAGATATGTTCTCATCCCGAATTACAAGCGAAGAGATTGAGACAATCGTCTCCATGCTGGGCGAAAACAGCAAGCTGACAAGCGCGTGTTTGTCTCTGCTCAAGGGCTTTGAAAATCTTGAACGCCTTTGCTCCGACAATATGAAATACGATAATGACGGCGTTGGTACAGGATATTACGTAGGCAGGGAATTGCCCGAGAATTTTCTCCGTGATCTGTCTGCTTTTTCGGAAAAATGCGACGCTTGGATGAAATATAATATCGACCACTCCGCGTACTACGCCGTGGAAGACTTGTCTTACAAGCTTTTCGAGTTCAAAAAGATATGCGAGTGCTACGACCGCCACTATCTTACTTTTATAAATACTGTAGGGCACAAGGTGGCGCTCTTACTTTATTGCCTTGACCCCTCAAATAATCTTTCCATCGCACTTGAGCGAGCGGTGGCTACGGTAATGTTTTCCGCAACCCTGACCCCCACCGATTATTTTGCCGACATTTTAGGCGGCGGAGATAAGACGGTATCGGTGAGCTTTCAGTCGCCCTTCCCCAAGGAAAACCTTTGCGTGGTGGCGGTGGATAAGGTCAGCACGCGATACGAGGACAGAGAAAAGTCATATAAAAAGGTTGCTTCCTGCATTGCCGCAACGGTTTCGGCGCGAGTGGGCAACTACATGGTATTCTTTCCGTCATACGGCTACATGGAAGAGGTACACAAGCGATTTGCCGCAAAATATCCCAAGGTGCAGACACTTGTGCAAAAGCGAAATATGTCAATGTCCGAGAGAGAGGCGTATCTCTCCGAATTTCAGGATGACGGCAAGCTCCGCATAGGCTTTTGCGTGCTTGGCGGCTCATTCTCCGAGGGAATCGATCTCCCCGGTAAGCGGCTCATCGGTGTGGTGGTAGTGGGCGTTGGCCTGCCGGGAATTTCAGATGAAAATAACATCATCCGCGACTATTACGAGGAAAAGTGCGGCTTTGGATACGATTACGCCTACACCTATCCCGGAATGAATTCGGTGCTTCAGGCGGTAGGTAGAGTAATACGAACCGAGACCGATCGAGGCATTGCGGTGCTGATAGACGACAGATATGCCGAGCCTAAGTACAGAGAACTGTTTCCAAATGAGTGGAAAGACTCCAAATTGGTGGGAGATGCACCTTCTCTTGCAGAAATAGCCCGCAGATTTTGGCAAAAATGAGATTTTTATAAAACTTTTGCAAAATTTCAAAATATATCTTGCATTTTTGCAAGAAGTGTGGTATAATGTCTCTTGTTGTTATGTTTTAGAAATTACGGAGTGAAATTTTTGATGAAATATTGCGAAATGTCCCATGAGGCTCTCGTTGCAGAGAAAGAGAGACTTATTAAAGAATATGAAGCCATTAAGGCAAGCGGACTCGCGCTGGATATATCCAGAGGTAAGCCCTGCACCGAGCAGCTTGATCTTTCCGATGGTTTGCTTACCATTTTGAAGGGTGCCGAGGATTGCAAGACCGAGGCTGGCTTTGATTGTCGTAATTACGGTCTTTTCGAGGGTGTTCCCGAGGCTCAGGCTATGTTCTCCGAGCTTCTCTCCATTCCTTCCGAGAATATCCTGCTGGGTGGAAGCTCGTCCTTGACCTTTATGTATGATACTATTGCCCGCGCAATGCTTTATGGTGTGTGCGGAAGTGACAGACCTTGGTGCCGTGAGGAAAAGGTTAAGTTTATCTGTCCCGTGCCCGGGTACGACCGTCACTTTATGGTTACTCAGTCTCTCGGCATTGAGATGGTAAACGTTAATATGACTCCCACAGGCCCCGATATGGACGCCGTTGAGGAGCTTGTAAAAGACCCTCAGGTAAAGGGTATCTGGTGCAACCCCAAGTATTCCAATCCCGATGGAATTACCTATTCGGACGAGACTGTTCGCCGTCTTGCATACATGGAGACCGCGGCAAAGGACTTCCGCATTATGTGGGATAACGCTTATGCCGTTCACGATCTCTACGACAAGAGCGACGAGCTTCTTGATATTATCAAGGAGTGCTGTGACGCAGGCAACCCCGACAGAGTGCTTTGTTTTTACTCCACAAGTAAGATCACCTACCCCGGTAACGGCGTAGCTCTTATGGCTGCAAGTGAGAATAACCTTAAGCAGATCAAGGAAATCATGAAGGCTCAGGCTATCAACTTTGATAGAATCAACCAACTCCGTCACGTTAAGTTCTTCGGTAACGCCGAAAATATCAAGGTGCACATGAAGAAGCACGCGGCTATTATCGCGCCCAAGTTTGCTCTTGTTAAGGAGCATCTTACCCGTGAGCTTGCTCCCAGAGGTATCGCTCATTGGACAGACCCCAACGGCGGCTATTTCATCAGCCTTTTCGTTGAAAAAGGGTGTGCTAAGAGAGCCTACGCGCTTGCAAAGGAGGCGGGTCTTACCCTCACCACCGTCGGTGCAACCTACCCATACGGCTACGACCCCGACGACAGCAATATCCGTATCGCTCCCACTTTTCCAAAACTGGATGAGCTTAATGAAGCGATGAAGGTATTGACCGTTTGCGTGAGATTGGCTGCAGTTGAAAAGTTTTTGAATAATTGACAGAGGACATCACTCTAAAAATGTAGGGGAGGGCCTTGGTCCTCCCGTTTCGTAGATTTAAGATCGTTTAAGCGGGAGGAGCAAGCCCCTCCCCTACGAAATTTAAGCTCTGTGACCTTTTGGTTGCGTTTTGAAACGAAAGGGAAGTATAATGAAAATAAAGCAATCTGAAATAAATCCATTTCCCAACAGCGACTCAAATAAGAGGTATTACACCTACGATTATTATCTTAAAAAGACCTTTGGCGGCAAGTGCATGAAAATTCCCCTTGACGCGGGCTACACCTGCCCTAATATCGACGGAAAATGCTCGGTTGGCGGTTGTATCTATTGCTCGCCCCGAGGTAGCGGAGATTTCGCCCCCGAGTCGGTCATCCCGGTAGCGGAGCAGTTTGAAATAATCAAAAATCAACTTTCGGGTAAGTGGAAAACGGATAAATACATACCCTATTTCCAAGCACACACAAATACCTACGCACCCCTTTGTGACATCCGCGAAAAGGTGGAAAGCGTGATGGTGAAAGAGGGAGTGGTGGCGCTCAATATTGCAACCCGCGCAGACTGTCTTGAGGACGATGTGGTAGAGTATTTGGCGAGCCTTGCAGAGCGCACGGTTTTAACGGTTGAATTAGGCTTGCAGACTGTACACGATTCCACGGCGTTTACCATCAATCGCGGTCACAGCTTTGAAGATTTTCTGGTGGGATATGGGAAACTCCGCCGCGCGTCGGACAAAATAAACATCTGCGTGCATCTTATTTTCGGTCTCCCCGACGAGGACAGAGAAATGATGCTTGAAAGCGTTCAAGAGGTGGCAAAACTCTGCCCCGAGCAGGTGAAAATACATCTTTTGCACGTCATTCGCGGAACTAGACTTGCAGATGTTTATAACGAGGGAAATTACACTCCCCTTGAAATGGACGAATACGTTGATATAGTTGCCAACGCTCTGACCCTCCTACCTCCCGATACAGTTATTTGCAGACTCACCGGTGACGGAATGCAGAGAGAGCTTCTTGCCCCCGATTGGAGCAGGAAAAAGACTATCGTTATCAATAATATTGATAAAAAGATGTTTGCTGAAAATCTTTGGCAAGGAAAGTACAATTCGGAAGTGAATTGTGAGTGGAAAATACACAATTCGTGAGATTTAACTTTGGTGATTTTTAACAATTTACAATTACAAAAAAGTATGGTACAATATACATACCAAATAAAAATTAAAAGGAGATTTTTATGAAAAAGGTTTTTGCTATTTTGCTTGCAGTATGTATGCTTGCTTCCGTTGCTGCTATCTTCTCGATTCCTGCCGCAGCGGCTGACAAGGCTTGGGTAGTATACGGTAATGCGGGTGATTACAGGGATTCTTTTAATGAGGAGAATGGAGACGAATACAGCAATGTTCCCGGCTACAAATATACTTTTGGCGTGGGTCTTCAGACCATCTCTCCTGATTGG
>JAZOMF010000048.1:0-24134 GCA_045653805.1 Eubacteriales bacterium | reverse complement strand
TTTAAAATACTTGAAACGGTGCAAAAGCTGTTTAAATAGGTAAATTGATGTTTATCGGTGAGAGGGACGACACCATACGCCGTAGGGGAGGGGCTTGCCCCTCCCGTTAACGAACATTTAAATTCAACGAGCGGGACGCCGAGGACGTCGTCCCCTACGAATTTGAAATCGTTAAAACACCTTCTACGGTAAACAAATTGGCAATCGTTTAAGACCGTAGGGGACGGCGCCCTCGACGTCCCGTTACAAATGTTTTATAATTAGCGAAACGGCGGGAGTAAACCCCCGCCCTACGGTTTTAGGGTGTCGTTATCCCACCGACAAATCAAAATTTGAAACTCCACCATCGAGAGATAAATGTCGAATTTAATTCAACGTCACACGATAATTGAAGTTTCTTTGCCTACTTTCTTTACAAAGAAAGTACGGCCGATAAATCAAAATTTGAAATACAAAAGCGTGACGGTTTTTTCGTCACGCTTTTTGCGTTTAATTATCTTATAAAGTCAAAGCGCGGAGACGCTTTTTATCCAAAATCGTGATTCCTTCGCTCCGAGATGCCGAAACAAGACCCTCGGTAACAAAATATTTCATCATTCTCGACACTACCTCGCGCGCCGATCCCATATATTTGGCTATCTGCTCGTGGGTCAATCTCACGGTATCGTCCCCCGTTTTTGCAACCTCATCAAGTAAGAAGATTGCGAGTCGTTTATCCATGCTCATAAAGAGTATCTGCTGCATTACCCACATGATGTCCGAAAAGCTGGCGAGGGCTGCTTCAAGCGCAAAGATCTTGACCTCGGGCATTCTTCTTGCCAGATCCTCAAAGGCGCAACCGCCTACGACTACGCAGTCGCTCTGCTCCTCGGAATCCACGAAGATGTCAACGGTAACGGTGTGTAAAACGCAGGATGCAGACAAAATGCACATTTCCCCCGGGAAGAGGCGAGCGAGAGTAACCTCCTTGCCGTCTTCGGAGAGCATATACATGCGGAGCGTTCCCGTTCTTACTATGATTATTCCCGTACAGTTGTTGCCATCGTGGATATTCATGCCCTTTTTAAAGCAGACCTGCTGGGAAGAGCGGCAAAAGGTTTCTTTATCGTGGTCGCTTATCTTATCCCAAAAGGGGAACGCGCCCGAAAATAATCGGTGAATCTCTTGTCTATCCATTTTGTTCTCCTGAATTTTCTTTATATGTATATTATACCGCTTTGGTGTAGGCTTGTCAAGAATACAATTTTCATTTTTGCCCCCATAAATGTGATAAAGTCACGGAAACAGATTTACAAATTGGTTATAATAAAGGTGTAAACGATGAAAAGGGGAGATTTTTATGAAGATATACGATATGATAATAATAGGCGGCGGCCCTGCGGGATATACTGCGGCGCTTTACGGTGCGAGAGCGGGACTTGACACGCTGATAATTGAAAGAATGTCGGCAGGCGGTCAAATGGCGGTCACTGATACCATAGACAACTACCCCGGATTCGACGAGGGGATCGACGGCTTCACTCTGGGCATGAAGATGCAGGCGGGTGCGGAGCGATTTGGTGCGGTTACCGAATACGCTGAGGTGGTTGAGGTCTTTTTAAATGAGAATCCAAAGCGAATAGTTACTACCGAGGGCGAGTTTTTGGGCAAGACTGTGGTTATCGCTACGGGTGCTAACCCCAGAGAATTAGGACTTGATGGCGAGGGTGAGGTTGTAGGTCGCGGACTTCACTATTGCGCCCACTGCGACGGCAGATTTTACAAAAACAAGGTGGTGGCAGTAGTTGGCGGTGGCAACAGTGCGGCGGAGGATGCGCTTTATCTCTCGCATTTGGCGAAAAAGGTCTACGTCATTCATCGTAGAGACAGCCTGCGCGCGACCAAGATATATCACGAGCCGCTTATGAAGGCGGAAAACGTAGAGTTTTTGTGGGATAGTGCGATTTCCGATTTTATGGTTGACGGCAGGATAAAGGGCGTTATCGTAGAGAATCTCAAGAGCGGAGAGAGGAGTGAGATAGAGCTTGACGGTCTTTTTGTCAGTATCGGGCGCAAACCTGCCACCTCTCTTTTCTCGGAGCTTGAAAAGGATGCAAGCGGATACATCGTTGCCGATGAAAGCACCAAAACGAGTATAGGCGGCGTGTTTGCCGTGGGCGACGTGAGAACCAAGGTGCTTCGCCAGGTGGTGACCGCAGTTGGAGACGGCGCGGTGGCGTCATATTATGCAGAAGAATTTTTAAGCTTGAACGAATAAATGTGACTTGGTCACTGAAAAGTCCTGAAAAATGTGGTATAATAAGCTCACAAGAGGTAAAGAACCTCAAAAAAATAAAAAACAAATTAATGAATTAAAAGGAGAATATATTATGAAAAAGTACGTATGTGACGTTTGCGGTTGGGAATATGACGAGGAGAAGGGCGCGCCCGAGCACGGCATTGCTCCCGGAACCAAATTCGAGGATATTCCCGAGGACTTCGAGTGCCCCCTTTGCGGAGTCGGTAAGGATAGCTTTTCGGAGGAGTGAGAGATTATATAATAGAAAAGCCGCCTGAATGGCGGCTTTTTTGTGTGTTGATTGGTTGTTTGGTAGATTGATAAATTGGAGTTTATCGGTGAGTTTTATTTATGTTCATTTCTTTTCTGCGGCGAAAAGAAATGAACCAAAGAAACGCCGCACGGGGGATAGGAGTGAGTTCTAAAAATTCGCATAAAAGCGATTGCTTTCATAAAATCAAAGGCGAATTTTTAAAACATCCCCTCCCCCGTGTCCCCCAACCCCGTTTGTTTGTTAGTGAGGTTTTACTTGCAACACGATAGCCCAAGAGTTTCGCTTGAAATCCTCACGGTGTGCTATTACTCTACGGCTACTTCTTCAATCTTTTCTTGTGGAAGCTTTTTGCCAAGCTTTTTCTCGAAAAAGCGAAAACCGCATCCCCGCGCCTCCCCGATAAATCAAAATTTGAAACCCCCGATTGAATTTCTCAATCGGGGGATAATTTTAAAACTTCTTTTCAAGTCTTTCTCTGATAGCCTTGATAAAGCCGATGGTATTAACTGCGGTAGCCTCAAAGCCTTCGTCAACGAGACTCACGAGGTCTTTGGTCATAATGCCGTCATTCAAGGTCTCAATACAAGCCTCTTCAAGCTTGTTTGCGAAGTCAACGAGGTCGGAAAGACCGTCAAGCTCACCTCTCTTGCGGAGCGCACCCGACCAGGCGTAGATAGTCGCCATGGGGTTGGTAGAGCTGTCCTCGCCTTTTAAGTAGCGGTAGTAGTGGCGCGTGACCGTGCCGTGAGCCGCCTCGTATTCGTACTTGCCGTCGGGGGAAACGAGAACCGAGGTCATCATAGCAAGAGAACCAAACGCGGTGGATACCATGTCCGACATAACGTCGCCATCGTAGTTCTTGCAAGCCCAGATATATCCGCCCTCACTGCGAATAACGCGAGCAACCGCGTCGTCGATAAGGGTGTAAAAGTATTCTATTCCAAGCTCCTCAAATTTTGCCTTGTAATCCTTATTGTATATCTCCTCGAATATCAGCTTAAAGGTCTGGTCGTACTGCTTGGAGATAGTATCCTTGGTGGAGAACCAAAGGTCCTGCTTTGTATCGATTGCAAACTTGAAGCAGGAGTGTGCGAAGCTTACAATGGAAGAATCCTTGTTATACTGACCCTGAAGCACGCCTGCGCACTCGAAATCGTAGATGGTCTGGGAGAACTCGGTGCCGTCCTCGCCCTTGAAGGAGAGGGTAGCAGTACCCTTGCTGGGTACGCGGTACTCGGTTGCCTTATATACGTCGCCGTATGCGTGACGGGCGATGGTGATAGGCTTTTTCCAGTTACGAACAACGGGCTTTATAGAGTCGATGATAATTGGAGTGCGGAAAACCGTGCCGTCCAGAATTGCGCGGATAGTGCCGTTGGGCGACTTCCACATCTCGGAGAGGCTATATTCCTCAACCCGCTGCTTGTTTGGGGTAATGGTTGCACACTTGACCGCAACGCCGTACTTTTGTGTAGCGTAAGCCGAGTCAAACGTAACCTTATCCTTTGTCTTTTCTCTCTCGATAAGCCCGAGATCGTAATATTCGGTGTTCAGCTCAACGAAAGGACAAAGAAGCTCGTCCTTTATCATCTGCCAGATGATTCTCGTCATTTCGTCGCCGTCCATCTCAATGAGCGGCGTTGTCATTTTTATTTTATTCATATATATTCCTCGTAGGGGAGGGGCTTGCTCCTCCCACACTCTCAATTATTCTTTATCTTATAGTAATTCATCAAGCAACCTGCGAGGAGAATGTCCTTTTCCTCGGCGGTCAGACCCTTGATGTAGAGGGTGATATCCTCAACCTCGCCCGATTTACGAACTACCTTTGCGGCAAATTCCTCCTTGCCGTCGGCGATTGCTTGTCTTATGCCCTCAACGAAGACCATGTCACCGGTCTCGTACTCAAACTTGGTGTCCGGAGCAAGAGTGAAGGGCATGATACCCCAGTTGATGCAGTTGGAACGGTAACGCTTGGTTGCGAACTCGTAGCAGATGTTACCGAAGCCGCCCAGCACCTTTTGGCAGGACGCCGCCTGCTCACGCGCAGAGCCGTCGCCGGGCTTGTTTGCAAATACGCAAGATCCGAACTGGGTGTTATTTACAAGCTCGTTGGCGTTGCCAACCTTTGAGAGAGCTGCCATAAGAGAGTCGCTTGCCTTACCCATGCGTCTCGCCTCTTCCTCTGCGGCAACTGCCTTGGAGAGGCCTACGTACTCGGGCACGCGACGGGAGAGAGTGAATTCGGAAAGACGGCGGGGATTAGAACGCAGCGAGCTTGTCTCACCTGAGGGGATAAGCTCGTCGGTGGTGGTAACGGGGTCATGAATGACCGCGGTCAATTCAAGAAGAAGGTTGTCGGAAAGCTCGTACTGGTCGGGCCAGCTTGTGATATTGGGACCGAGAATAAGCTCGACGCTGGGGTCAGCCTTGCCGAAGCCGTAGTAAACGCGCTTTTCGTACACGGATTTATCAAATTCGTACTCGATGGGAGTGTAATCGTAATCAATGTCGGTTGCGGGGGTGATCTTACCGCCGTTAGCCGCGGTAGCCGCGATGCTTCGTGCGTCCATAAGTGCAACTCCCGAAACCTGACCTTCACCGGGCTTGCTTCCCTCACGGTTGGGGAAGTTTCTGGTCGTGTGACGGAGAGAAAGGCCGTTGTTTGCAGGAACGTCACCTGCTCCAAAGCAAGGACCGCAGAAGGAGGGTTTAATAACCGCGCCGTTCTGGAGAAGCTCTGCGGAAACGCCTGCCTTTGTAAGTGCTAAAGAGACGGGAATGCTGGTAGGGTAAACCGACATATTGAAGTAGGAGTTGCCAACGTTGCCGGTTTTAAGAATATCATTTGCTTCAACTATGCTGTCAAACATACCGCCTGCGCATCCTGCGATGATGCCCTGGTCGGCAAGCACGCTTCCGTCGGATTGCACCTTGGAAACCAGATCAAGATTACACTTTGGAAACTTGACGTTTGCCTCTGCCTCGACCTTTGCAAGGATTTCCTTGGCGTTTGAAACAAATTCCTTGATTGTGTAAGCGTTAGAGGGGTGAAAGGGAAGTGCGATCATAGATTCCATCGCCGAGAGGTCAATTTCGATCATAGAATCGTAATATGCCACGCCCTGAGGCTTCAACTCCTTATATTCCGCGGGTCTCTTGTGTGCCTCGTAGTGCTTCTTGACAACCTCGTCTGTCTCCCAAATAGAGGAGAGGCAGGTAGTCTCGGTGGTCATTACGTCGATGCCGTTTCTAAAATCAATAGAAAGGTTTTTAACGCCGTCGCCAACAAATTCAAGAACCTTGTTTTTGACGAATCCGTTAGAGAAGGTTGCGCCAACGAGAGCGATAGCTACGTCGTGAGGGCCGATACCCTTTCTGGGAGTACCCGTCAAGTGAACGAGAACTACCTCGGGGGCTTTAATATCGTAGGTATCTTTGAGCAGCTGCTTAACAAGCTCGGGGCCGCCCTCGCCTATGCCCATAGTACCAAGTGCGCCGTAGCGAGTATGAGAGTCGGAGCCGAGGATCATTTTGCCGCATCCCGCAAGCTCCTCACGAGCATAGGAGTGAATGACCGACTGGTTAGCAGGAACGTAGATTCCACCGTACTTCTTTGCTGCCGAGAGACCGAAAACGTGGTCGTCCTCGTTGATGGTGCCGCCGACCGCACAAAGGGAATTGTGGCAGTTGGTAAGAGCATAGGGAATGGGAAATTCGGTCAAACCGCCGATTCGCGCGGTCTGAATAATTCCGACGTATGTAATATCGTGGGAAACCATGGCATCGAATTTGATCTTCAAGGCGCTATCGTTGCCCGACGTGTTATGAGCAGAAAGAATTTGATATGCGATAGTGTTTTTGCGAGCCTCTGCTGCGCTGACAGGACTTGTTTCCAAAATCTTGCCGTTTTCATAGAAAACGCCGTTTTCTCTTAATTTGATCATATTGACCTCCGGGTGAAATGCTGCAATCAAAAATATACATCTATTATACTATAACAAGATGCTTTAGTCAAGTGAAAAGTTGTAATTTTAAAGGGTTTTTGAAGGAGAAATAGCACAATCTTGCATTTTTGGCAAAATTTAGAGAATTTGTGTGCTATATAAAGGAAAATATGAAATTAAATGATTTGTTGTTGCAAATGTGAGCCTTTTGTGCTATGTCTAAACGAGCGTGCAAGTATAATGTGTTTCTATCAGCCTACAGGGAAAAATTTTGGAGATTTGCCGATGCAAGATTTGCAAAAAAGTTAAGGGACGGCGTAAAAGTGGAAAATATCTTGATTTTTATTGAAAAAATGAGCCAAAAAATATAAAAAACGCTTGCAAAAATCAAATCTATATGATATAATGTATATTAGGTATATATTAGTGGAAAAACCACTCTGATTTACTTATAAAATAAAAAAACGGATTGGAGAACTTATGGAAAGTGTAAAAAACTTTGTTAAGCAGAACCTGAGGCTCATTCTGGTGATCCTCTGTGGTGTGCTCGTTCTTACTGGTATTCTGGTGTTTATCTTTGGTGCCGCTCCCAGTACGGGCTTGCTTAAGGTAGCATTTATTGGATTTGGTATAGTGCTCGTCCTTCTCGGATGTGCCCTCGCCTTCCTTGCGGCTGTGCTTGGAGAGAGTGAGGAGGCAAATTTCTTCCTCTATGATAATAAGAGAAACGTAAATATTCCCGTTGAGGAGCTTGATTTTGCAAGAGTTAATAAGAAGATGACCTTCGTTATGACAAAGCTTGCAGGCAGTGCTTCCGAGGTTTGGACGGGTGATGTATTTGCGGAGGACAACGAGGTATTTTGCGGCGAAACTACATATATTCCTCTCGTAGCATACAAGATCCTTTATGATCTTGGCGACAGAGCAAACGAGGAGATATGGAAACTCTATCTTGCGGCAGATCCCTCTATCATTGATTCTATCGTAGCGGCGCTTGAGCTTAATGGTGATAACGATCTCGGTAAGGCGTTCAAGTTCCTTCACGAGAATGCAGCCGGTAACTATGAGAGAACCGAGAAATTCTTGGCTGACAACAGAAAATACATCCAGAACAAGATGGTTAAGTACGTTAAGGCTAACATTGAAAAGTTCTGATTAAATTGAATTAATGGCGTTCCTGATTTCAAAAGATCGGGAACGTCTTTTTTTGCATTATTCGCTATTTTACGCTGTTTATATAAACAAAGTGTTTAAAAATAAACAAACAATAGTATAAATTGCAAAAAATGAGCAAAAACAATCCTTTAAAGTTATGCTCGGCGACACATTTGCTCGGTGCTTTTCTGTGACGGTGATGGACGTGTGGGATAGCGGGGGGAGCCTCTGATAGTGGAGTGTGGGTCAGCGAGCGTCATGCAGCGAGAAAAAATAGGGGGGTATATGGCTAAAGAGAGGACGAGTCGTGAATGCTTTTTGATTCCTTAACAAAATTCATGAAAAATGGAAATAAATGGATAACATCGAGCTGTCGGGCACAAAAAAGAGAGTGCTGACGACCTCTTTTGCTATAAAACGAGAAAAAATGTGATTTTTGGTGCTTGATGACTAAAGTTAATGAAAAATTCACAAATTGTTTTTTGGCGAACAATTCCGATATTTTACGGTCTGTTTTGACTGATTTTACGACCTCTGTTTGCGGCAAAAATAAAGATTTGAAAGTGTAAAATGTGAGTTTTGGTGGTAAATATAATTTACTCGTGCGTTTTAGAACAAGCAACCAAAGAAAAATCAATTGACGTTTTTAACAAAAACACGCACAAATTACGATTTTGTCACCATAAAATCACTCGATGTGGTAAATTAAAATTAACAAAAATGGCACCGTTTTCGGGTGGTGCACAATTGCAACAAAAGGCGATTTTTAGCGTTTGTTCGATTGATAAAAAAGTGCCGATATATATTTATGTAAGAAATTCGGAAAAGTTAAGCAAAGTGAACTTTTCTCATCTTGACAAGAAAGGCTTTTTATGATATTATATACAAGTAATTTTAGGGTACTTTGCGCTAATTTTTATGTTCAGTTTTAAGTTTTGCCCGGCGATGCGTTTTCAATCGTCGGTTGAAAATTTATTTTGTGGCAGATGTGCCTCCAGTCCCGGTGGCGATTTGTCGATCTGATTTTAACAAATTTGTGATAATGCTGCAGCAGTCTATGGTAGTTCGCTTGGAATTTTGGGTTTTTGCCCTTATTCTGACGAGTGAAGTTTATGCCGCACCCGTTGGTAATACCTCCGTGTAACACCGTTTTTCCGGAAGTTTTCCAAAGGATTGTGAGTGGGCTTGCAGCAATGCGGTCGTTTTTTGCTGCTTTGCTCGCTGCGTACGGTGTTATTGACGGAAGCATTTACCCTTTACCGGGTAGGGATAAGCCCTGCCTGAACACACAACAGGAGGTTTTTTATGAAGAAAACAGTTTTTCAGAGAATCATAGCTTTATCGCTGTGCTTGCTCGTTATAGCTGGTGGCTTCTCTCTTAACTCCTTGGCGGCCGACGGTGCGGCATCCAATGCGAATAATAAGGGAAGTACATCATCATCGAGCACGATAAGCTATGATACCAGTGAATTGAAGGAGCTTCTCAGCTCGAGCTCTTACAAAGAGTATCTTGCAGAGAATGCAGAATTCGATCTGGATTTGGACGTAAACACTCAGGTGGTCATTAATACCACTGCCGAGAACGTTTACAGTGAAAAGACCGATGCGGATTGGAGATTGCCTACACAGGCTGATCTCGATGCTAATCCCGGTCTTGGTGACAAGGCTGGTATTATTACCCCCGGTCTTGGTAACGTGTCCTTTATAGTTCCCGAAGGAACAGAAAAGGCGCTTTATACCATTACCATCAATTACTACGCTATTAACGACGGTCTCTCCAATTCCGTTGAGCGTGCATTCCGGATCAACAATAAGGTGCCCTTCTCCGAGGCGCGTTATCTTACCATCAAGAAGAATTGGGTAAATGATTACGTAGATGCCCAATACAGCGGTAAGAACGTTAATGGAGTTAAGGAAGAGGCGGAAGCTCTTGGAATGGTTTGCAGACTTGAGGATGGCAAGCTTTACATTGAGTATCCCAGAGTTTGGACTCCTGCAGTTACCGATTTCTGCAACAAGTATTCCATTAGATTCTTTAAGCAGGACTATTATGAAAACGAGCTTCGTCCCGATGCTTATCAGACCCCCTCGTGGGAAGAGTACACCCTCTCCGATTCTACCGGATACTATAACGAGGCATTTCAGTTTGTTCTCGGTGCAGGCGATGTTATTACCATTCAGGGTAAAAATGCAGAGCTTGCAATCTCCTCTATAGTGCTTACACCTCTCAAGAGCACCATGAGTTATGAGGAGTATTACGATTACTACGTAAACCAGAAGGGTTACGGCAAGGGCGAAGGTACTGTTACCATTCAGGGTGAGTACATTGAGGCGGCATCCGATAAGACTGTATATGCTCTTGAAGATGCGGCTGACGCGCTTACCTATCCTCACGATGCTTCCAAGACACTTCTCAATGTTATGGGCGGTGAAAAGTGGCAGACTGCAGGTCAGTGGGTAACCTACTCCTTTAAGGTAGATAAGTCCGGTATGTATGATATCGTGATGCGTTACAGACAGAATGTTCTTGACGGTATGTTTGTTAACCGTGCACTTTACATTTATACTGAAAGCGATGTTCTTAAAGAGGGTGACGACGGTTACTATAACGGCGCTCCATTTAATGAAGCAAAGGCGCTTACATACAATTACAGTGACAAATGGCAGGTAACTCAGGCTAGCAACGGTGAGCAGGAATTCTCCTTCTATTTTGATGAGAATGCAACCTACACCATTAAATTTGAGGTAACACTCGGCGAGATGGGTGAGGTTATTGAGACCGTTCAGAACTCGCTGAACGCCATCAACAACGACTACCTTACCATCATTCAGCTGACCGGTGCGACCCCCGACTCCTACCGTGATTACGGTTTCTCTCGAATCATGCCCGAGGTTCTTATCGACATGGTTTCTCAGGGTCTTATCCTCAACAATGATGACCCGACCAAGGGTGAGCTTGGCGTAGCACAGCAGCTCACTGCTCTTGCAGGACAGAAGTCCTCCAGTGTAGGTACCCTCCAGAAGGTTTCTGACCTTCTTATAAAGATGGGTAGAGATGAGGATTCCATTGCATCCTCTCTTGAAAGACTTAAGTCTTATATAGGTACTCTCGGTACATTCTTGTCCAGTGCCAAGACCCAGCCTCTTGAGATCGACTACATCAGAATCCAGCCTATGGACGATAAGGAGCCTGCGGCTGAGGCAAACATTTTCCAGACTCTTATCCACGAGGTAAGCAGATTCTTCTGGTCCTTCTTCAGAAACTACGATAACGTAGGTGCTACCGAGAAGCCTACCGGTGAGAGCCTCCAAGTATGGCTTGCTACCGGTCGTGACCAGGCACAGGTTAAACGTAATCTCGTAAACAACAAGTTCGTCCCCATGACAAAGGCACAGGGAAAAGAAATCGCCGTTGAGCTTAAGCTCGTTGCGAGTGGTACACTTCTTCCTTCCATCCTTGCAAAGAAGGGTCCCGACGTATATCACGGACTTGGTCAGGGAGACGTAATCAACTATGCTATACGTTCTGCTATTCTTCCTATATACTCCGAAAAGGATGAGTACTACGACGGCAACTCCGAAAACGGAGAAATCCTTGTAAACAAAAAGGATTTTGAGGATGTAACCGATATCCTCATTAAAGATCCTAATGATCCCGAGTATTATAATAAGGTATTTAACGATGCTGCGATGATCGTTCTCGGTATGGAGGACGCTGACGGCGATATGAACTACTACGGACTTCCCGAGGGACAGGGATTCGCCATGATGTTCGTTCGTGTGGATATTCTTGCAGATATCGGACGCGGTGTTCCCAAAACTTGGGATGATATTATGGAAACCGTTCCTCATCTCAATGCCAGAAACATGGAGATTGGTATTACCGCTGATACTAATATCCACCTCTATCAGATGGGTGGTGAACTCTTTGCGGATGACGGTATGAGAATCAATCTTGATTCAAAGGTTGGTCTTACTGCTTTCACGAAGATGTGTGAATTCTTTACAAAGCACGGTTTCCCCTATTCTTACGATGCGGCTAACCGTTTCAGAACCGGTGAGATGCCTATTCTTATCGGTGATTACACCAGCCTTTACAACCAGCTCAAGGTATTCGCTACCGAAATTGATGGCTTGTGGGCTATGTACCCCGTTCCCGGTACCGTGCAACTCGATGAAGACGGCAACGCTATTCTTGATGAAAACGGCGATTACGTAATCAATAACTGCGCAGTATCCACCGTTAATGCTTCCGTAATCGTTAAGGGTGCGGATGAAAAGGGCAAGGTTCAGGATGCTTGGACCTACATCAAGTGGTTCACCGGTAAGGAGTGCCAGGAATCCTATGGTAACGAAATGGTTGCTATCATGGGTCCCTCCGCTAAGTACAATACCGCAAACAGAGAAGCACTTGCAAATGTTCCGTGGACTGCGGAGGAGAGAGTCAGAATCGAGGCTCAGTTCAATAACCTCGCATCTATTCCTAACTATCCCGGTTCTTACATCATCGCCCGTTACGTTGACTTTGCATTTATGGCAGCGTACAACGATGGTGCAGACCCTGCACAGTCGCTCCAGGGTTACATTCATACTATAAATGAAGAAATTACCCGTAAGCGTACCGAGTTCGGTCTTGAAACTCTTAGCGCGAGCGAAACCCTCGCAAGCAAGAGACTTTCTCAGGCTGAAGACGGTCTGGCTGAGCTGAAGTCCAGAGGAATCGGCGATGCGGCAATCTGGGAGATCATCCAGGATGCTATCGATAGCAATGATTCTACTGTTCTTGGCAGTGCCGCTGAGGATGTTATGAATATGCTGACTGCCGAGCAGCAGACTGCTTGCTCGTTGAGCATTAAGATCTCCAGAGGACCTGATGTGACCGATAAGAAGGTCGTTGATGACCTTGAGATCATTTACTACGTTTCCGTAGCGCTTTCGGATGCTGCAAGAGCACTTGAGAGCTATAAATAATGTAAGA
Source organism: Eubacteriales bacterium (assembly GCA_045653805.1). GTDB lineage: Bacteria > Bacillota > Clostridia > Oscillospirales > CAG-272 > SVTX01. The sequence goes on along the minus strand of JAZOMF010000048.1, from coordinate 11,502 downwards.
ATTCATCTTTATTCCTATTTATAAATAAGGAGATAAAAAATGTCTAAGAAAACAGCAGAAAAGCAAGCTGCTGCCCGCAAGGACATAACGATGAGAGAGTGGATATGGAAGGAAATGAAGCGTAACTGGATCGCATACGTAATGGTTGCGCCCTATATGCTCATTTTCACCACATTCACCATCATCCCGGTTGTTCTTTCGGCAGTTATCAGCTTTACTAACTTCAATATGCTGGAGTTCCCTGGATTCGTCTTCCTTGATAACTATGTTTCATTGTTCTTCAACGACGAAATATTCCTGACAGCATGTACCAACACTTTGATATTCGCAGGTATTGTTGGACCTGCATCTTACTTGCTCTCATTCTTGGTTGCGTGGTTCATCAACGAGCTTCCTCCCAGAATCCGTGCATTGGTTACACTTATATTCTATGCCCCCTCCATTTCCGGTCAGGTTTACCTTATCTGGGGTACGCTCTTTTCGGCAGACGCTTACGGTTGGGTAAACGCAACCCTCTTGGAGTTGGGTCTTATTACAAAAGAAATTGCATTCTTTAAGGATGCAGACTACGTTATGCCTTTGTGTATCGTGGTTTCGCTCTGGACGTCTCTTGGTACTGCGTTCCTTTCCTTTATCGCAGGTCTTCAGGGCGTTGACCGTTCTCTTTACGAGGCGGGTGCAGTTGACGGTATCAGAAACCGTTGGCAGGAGCTTTACTACATCACCTTGCCCTCCATGCGTCCTCAGTTGATGTTCGGTGCGGTAATGGCTATTACTCAGGCATTCGGATTTGGCGGTATCGTTACGGCTCTCTGTGGATTCCCCTCGGTTCAGTATTCGGGTCATACCATCATGCACCACCTTGAGGACTTTGGTGGAATGAGATACGAGGTCGGTTATTCATCGGCAATAGCGGTTGTGCTGTTCTTGGTCATGATTGGCGCAAACGCCCTGGTCAAGAAGGTTCTTTCAAAGGTAGGTACGTAATATGGCAAAGCTTAGAACAAGAAATCATAAAGTCGTACTTGCACGAAGCGCAGGCGGTGACTTCGGTATCACCGTAATGCTGGTGCTCCTTGGAGCATTCATGTTCCTCCCCATGGTGTATGTTGTAATGCAGTCCTTTAAGCCTCTTGACGAGCTCTGGATGTATCCTCCCAGATTCTTCGTTATGAGCCCTACCATTGGCAACTACGCGTCGCTCTTCTCACTCATGAGCTTGAACTGGGTTCCTTTCTCCAGATACATCTTTAATACTGTATTTACCTCGGTTTCCGGTACCTTTGGCCACTTGTTCATCGCTTCGTTGGCGGCGTACACCTTGGCTAAGATCAAGTTCCCCGGCGGTAAGTTCATGTTCAAGACCGTTCAGACATCCCTCATGTTCCATGCAACCGTAACTGCAATTACTTCCTTTATTATAATGTCTGCCTTCCAGATGGTAGATACATACCTTGCAATTATAGTTCCTGCATGGGGTTCTACTCTCGGTCTTTACCTTATGAAGCAGTTTATGGATACTGCGGTTCCCGATACAGTTCTTGAGTCTGCACGTCTTGACGGCGCAGGCGAGCTTAAGACATATTGGGTAATTGCAATGCCTATGGTTAAGCCTGCATGGCTTACTCTTATCGTGTACTCCTTCCAGTCTCTCTGGAATGCGGGTGCTTCTATGTACATTCACTCCGAGCAGCTCAAGTCCTTTAACTACGCTATCGGTCAGATCACTGCCGGCGGAATCAAGCGCGCAGGCGCATCCGCGGCATCTCAGGTTATCATGATGCTCGTTCCCATCATGGTGTTCGTATTCTCCCAGTCCAACATCGTTGAAACAATGGGATCCAGTGGAATGAAAGACTAAGAAAGGAGGCATTTATGAAAAAATCAGCAAGAATTATATGCTTAATATTTGCGGTTCTGATGGTCGCCTCCTGTTTAGTGGTTGGTGTTGGTGCGAGCTCCGCATATCAGACCTATACATATTCTATAGGCGGATTTGCACTCTATTCTCCCGACGCGTATACTGCACAGAGCCCTGTAATTGACTCGCAGTATATGGGTCTTGAGATCCCTCTCAACAACCCCAATGACCTTGTTACCGACGACCTTGGAAACGTTTATATTGCCGATACCGGTAATAATAGAATCGTTTGCCTTGACCGTTATTATCGAAATCCCGTGATCATTGATAAGTTTGTAAACGCTCAGGGCGTTGACGATTCTCTTACCGCTCCCGAAGGCCTTTTCGTAAGCAAGGACCGCATTTGGGTTTGTGATACAGGTGCCGGAAGAATCGTTGTATTTGATAGAAACGGTAATTTCCTTAAGGTAATTGAGGCTCCCGAGTCTAACCTCTTCGGTGACTCCAAGCTTTATAGCCCTGTGGCTATGGCGGTTGACCAGTATAACCGAATTTTCGTAGTATCTTCAACTACTTATCAGGGTATCATCGTTATGACCGAGGATGGCGTATTTAACGGATTCATCGGTGCACAGGCGGTTACTCTTTCGGTATGGGAGACTATTTGGAGAAGATTCCGTACCGATGAGCAGAAGGAGCAGCAGAGCGAGGTAGTTTCTACCGAGTTTAATAACATCGCAATTGATAAAGACGGATTTATCTACGTAACCACTTCAACCATTGGTGAAGGTTCTGTCAGCAGCGCTATTCAGGGCAAGAGCAAGGACGGCAAGTATATGCCCGTTAAGATGCTTAACACCAACGGTGACGAGATCATGAAGCGTAACGGCTTCTGGCCTCCTGCAGGTGAGGTTGACTACAACACCAGCACAAGAGATAAGGGTAAGAGCCCCATCGGCGTTTCTACCGTTATCGACGTAGCTGTCGGAGAAGAGAATACCTGGTCTATTATCGACTCCAAGAGACAGAGAATTTATACTTACGACAGTAACGGTAATCTTCTCTTCGCTTTTGGTGATATCGGTACTATGCTCGGCAACCTTACCGGTGTTGAGGCTGTCACTTATCAGGATGATAAGATGCTGGTGCTTGATAAGACCAGCTTGTCCATAACAGTATTTAAGAGAACCGAGTACGGTGACGTTCTTATCGAGGCTATTGCGGCACAGAACGATCAGGACTACGTAAAGGCTATCGAGCTCTGGACCGAGGTTCTGAAGCGTAACTCTAACTTTGATACTGCATACATTGGTATCGGTCAGTCGATGTTCCGTAACGGACATTACGAGGAGTCTCTTGAGCAGTTTGAGGCGGCATATGACACCGCAAACTGGTCTACTTCCTTCCAGGAAATCAGACGTGAGCTTATGTCTAAGTATTTCTTACTGCTTGTAGTGGGTATCGTTGCTATAATCGCGGCATTTTACTTCATCAGCAAGAAGATTACCGACATCAATACCAAGTATACTCACTCCGGCGGAAAGAGAACCTTCCTCTCCGAGCTTACATACGGATTCTACGTCATGCTCCATCCCTTTGACGGTTTCTGGGATCTTAAGCACGAAAAGCGCGGTTCTGTAAGAGCCTCTCTCGTTTATCTCGCAGTTACTATCGCTGCATTCTATTATCAGTCTATAGGTCAGGGCTACCTCCTCAATCCTACCGGCGCTTATTCTTCCATAGGCGATCAGGTAATCGGAGTTGTAGTACCCTTGATACTCTTTGTTATCTCTAACTGGTGTCTTACCACTCTGTTTGAGGGTGAAGGAAGCTTCAAGGACGTATTTATTGCATGCTGCTACAGCTTGCTGCCTCTTCCTTTGCTTATTATTCCCGCAACTATCGCTTCTAACTTTGTAACAAACTCCGAATCCGGAATAATCTCTATGCTTTCTACCGTTGCGTTTATTTGGCTCGGATTGCTCATCTTCTTTGGAACCCAAGTTACTCATGACTACACTATGTCCAAGAACGTAATTACTGTTCTCGGAACCATCGTGGGTATGGTATTTATCATATTCCTTATATTGTTGTTCTCGACACTTGTAGGAAAGATGATCAGCTTGGTGACCAATATTGTTACAGAGCTACAATACCGAATGTAAATGAAGACAGGAGAGTGATGATATGAAAAAATTTAATAGAATAATTTCGATGCTCTTGGCTGTTTTCATGATCATGAGTGCTTTTACCGCTCTCACTGCTATCAGCACACTTGCTGAGGACAGTGGGGCCAAAGCGGAGCAAAATACCGAGAATGAAGAGGGTGTTAATAACAAAAAGCCTTTGAATTCTCAAAAGACCGAGGATTACACAACCAAGATCTACGCAACACCCGAAGAAAAACTGGCAACTATGAGAGTTGCTTTGGAAACTGAAGAGTTTAGACTCTATGTTGATGACTTTTCCGGTGAGGTTGCTTGCGAAAACAAAATAACAGGTGAAAAGCTTTTCACAAACCCCTATGATGTTGGCTCATCCACAGGTAATGCCACCACTAAGTATGAGATCCTTTCTCAGATCATCGTAACCTTTAAGGATAATTCGCAGGGTGGCTTGCTTAAGACCTTTACAAGCTACGAGGAATCCGCACTTCGTGGACAGATCATTACCGAGAACATTAAGAATGGTGTTCGTGTTGAGTATACTATTGGACGCGAGCAGTCAAAGACCCTCGTTCCCAGACTCATTTCCTTGGAAAGATTTGAGGAGATGATACTTAAAAAGCTTGAAGAATCTTTCTGGGATGAGGAAAACGATTGTACCACCCTTTATGATAAGGCTGATACCAAGACTAAGCTCGACGTTCAGGACTTCCTTACCAGATATACCGTATATTCGATGGATAAGCTGGAAATGGATTCCGCGAAGAGAAATTCTTTTGGTTACGTAAGTGATAACCTTAATGCATCCGACCGTGATAAGGCTCGTGTAATGAAGGATTATCCTGTTGTTGCAAAGATGCCTGTTCTCGTATTTGATACAACCGCAAGTGAGGCTGAAATTTCCGCTTGTGAAGAGATCATTCTCAAGTATTGCCCCGAGTACACCTACGAGGAGCTTGAGTGGGACCATGCATTGACCGACTATGAGTCCGAGGATGAGAACCCTCCCGTATTCAGACTTGCTCTTGAATACAAGATTGAAAATGGTGCTCTTTCCGTAAGACTTCCCGCAAATGGTATCAGATTCAATGAGTCCCTTTACACCCTTGAGAGCATTGACATGCTTCCTTATATGGGCGCAGGTAACAGTGGATATGAAGGATACAAATTCTTCCCCGACGGTTCGGGTACTCTCTTTGATTTCGCAGAGCTGAATACCAGCACGACCCGTTCTATAGTGGGTAAGGTATATGGTACCGACTACGCTTATCACGAGATCAGCGGTACATATCAGGAGCCTATTCGTTATCCCGTATTCGGTATATATGAAGAGACCACATATTATAACTATGAGGTAAGAAATATAGATACCGATGAGATTATGTCTTCCGCTACTATTTCCGGTGCCATCGTTGATGCTGTTAAGGCATATCAGAATGGCCAGAGCACAGGTGTGTGCCAGGGAGTGGAATCCAACCTTTATTCTCTCTACGGTTCCATTATCAACAATGTAAATGCAGAAGAGAAAAAGGTAACCGACAAACGCGGCTTTGTGGCTATTATCGAGGAGGGTGATGCCCTTACCTCACTTACCACCTACCACGCAGGTTCTTTGAGTGATTACAACACCATTAAGATGTCTATCGTTCCCAGACCTAAGGATACTTACAACCTTCAGGATTCTATCTCCGTAGGCTCCGGCGGTGAATTTACTATCGCTTGTGACCGTAAGTATGTTGGTTCTTATAAGATCAAGTATATTCTTCTCTCCGATACTCCCGCTGAAAAGGTGAATGAGAAGGCAGAGAACTACAAGACATATGACACTTCTTGGATGGGTATGGCGGTAGCTTACCGTGATTACCTTTCCGGTAGTGAGATCGGTGTTCTGCAGAAGAAGACCGCAAATGATGTTATTGATGGAAACATCCCTCTTTACATCGAGACATTCGGTGCAGTTGAAACCACAAAGAAGATACTTTCCATTCCTGTTCAGGTTATGGAATCCCTCACAACCTTTGAGGATGTTGAGGAAATGTATAATTACCTCTCAGGTCAGGGAATCAACAACATCAATTTCAAGCTTACCGGTTATGCTAACGGCGGTATGTATTATAGTGTCCCCGGAAACCTTAAGTTTGAAAAGGTAGTTGGCGGTAACGACGGATTCCAGGATCTTCTTGATGCTGCTGCAGATATAAATGCGCAGGACGGCAAGAATTTTGGTATATTCCCCGACTTTGATATTGTTTATCAGCTTAAAGACGGTTGGTTTGATGGTTATCGTCAGGATGACCACGCTGCTAAGACTATCGATGACAGATATGCTACCAGAAGAGAGTACAGTGCTACTCAGCAGAAGTATATCAACTATTATGAGATCGTAATTTCTCCCGCATATTTCGACGTTCTTTATAACAGAATGGAAAAGAATTATGCTAAGAAGTACGACAATATAATCGGTATCTCTGTTTCTACTCTTGGTGGAAATCTCAACTCTGATTTTGATGAGGATGAGCCTTACAACCGTGATGACTCTAAGCAGTTCACAACCGAAGCATTCCAGCACTTTGACACAACCTACAGCTCTGTTATGACCGACGGCGGTAACGCTTACGTTTGGAAGTATGTAGATCATATTCTGAACGTATCCATCGACTCCTCCCGTTACATCTTCTCCTCCAATGCAGTGCCTTTCATCGGTGTTGTTCTTCACGGCTCTGTAAGCTTTGCCGGTGAGCCTCTTAACATGGAGGGAGATATGCAGTATGCTATTCTTAAGGCAATTGAGAATGGTGCATCTCCTTACTTTATCCTTTCTATGGATAATACCGAGATCTTGAAGGAATATTCCGACCTCAGCCAGTATTATTCCATCAGATATGATATCTGGAAGGATGATATCGCAGGTGTATACTCTACACTTAACAAAGTTCTTGGCGACGTTCAGGACAAGTACATTGTTGACCACCAGTTCCTTGATGGCGGTGTTCGTATTCCCGATGCAGATGAGCTTGAGAACGATATTTATAACGCACTTCTCAAGGACATCGAAGACCAGGATAACATTGCAGAGATCCTTTGGTGGGAAAGCAAGCTTGAGGCAAGCAATGCAAGAAAGAACGGTAAGTACGCTGAAGCTCATGCAGCTGAGGCAGTTGCTGCAGTTCTCTCGGCATATATTGACTACAGCAAGGCAGTTAACAACTCAACCAGATTCGATGCAACTTACTATGACAACGCAAAGGCAGCTTACGAATACTACTACGGCGTAGAAGCAACCGGCAATGGCGAGGCTATAAGCGTTGCAAACGGTATTGTATCTGCGGTTCTCGCATCCAATAAGCCTGTATCCTATTTCAAAGGTATCTATGAGTCTATGGATAAGACAATTGCGGATACTAAGGCAGACCTCGATGCGGCTCTCGCGGCTTACATTGCTGCCAACCCCGGCAAGGATATTTCCGCAGATGCTTATGATTACGGTGCAACTACTCTTAATGCAGCTCACATTAATTATTATATCCACGTTGGCCAACCTTTGGCTGATAGTGCGACCGATGAGGAGAAAGCAAAATACAAGGCAGATGGCGAGGCTCTTCTTGCAACTATCAATGATGCTGAGCTCAATAACCTTGCAGATCTCCATTTCAAGCATGAGGCTGCGAAGAATGCAAAGGCAAAGGTTATAAAATCCAGATATCAAATGGATTTCGTTACCTATATGAATGCTGAGGCTATCAAAAATAAAACTACCACTTTCTATCAGCTCTACATTGGCCTTGTAAGCAAGGATGTGGCTAATGCCACCATCGAAGGCTGGTATGCCTCATACGTAGAGAATAAGCTTACTCTTGAAAAGCTTAGTAGCCAGGTAGATAAACTCGCTACTGTATCTAATACCGGCAACCTTGATAACTACGTTGCTGCAATTGCAAAGGTTGCAGTTCTTGAAGACCTTGGCTATAACGATGCTAATGCTGATGCCGCAAATAAGGAACAGTACGACAGGGCACTTAACATTGCTAAGAACTACCGTATTTCTGCTGTCAGCAGTATTGCAAATCTTCAGGGCGGTTCTTACAGAACTATCGTAAACTATTACGAAAGCACCAATGTTCAGTTGGCTATCGCTACCGCTGCGATCGAAGTTCTCGCTAAGGCAGAGGGCATAGAGATCCAGTACGTAGAGGGAAGTGCAAGAACCGTTCGCGATATCACCAACTATGATGAGATCGCAATTAAGTCCAATATCGTTAAGCAGGCAATCGATCGTGCAATGTACGTTGCAGATTGCATTGAGTACGACCAGTACATAGCCATTCTTGACGGTAGAGCATGTGATGTTGTGATCAACGGCCACACTACCAGAACCCAAATCGATAAGGATGGTACAGAATACTACTTCTACGGTACATATGAGACAGGTTATTCCTATTTCACATTGGATGAAAACGGTAATCCTCAGCCCTATCGTATTGTTGATTCCGAGTATAAGTCTGAGTTGGACGTCAATGGCACTAAAGTTAAGCTCTATATTATGAAGGGTCAGGCGCTTTACTTCACTTATGATGCAAGCGGATATACTTATTACGTATTTGATCAAAACTACAATAAGTTCATGGTGAAGGCACCTGTTGTGTATAGCGGCGAGAAGTTTAGCACTCTTGCTGACGGTACAGAGGTGTTCTACGATGCTGAAGCAGGCGTTTACTACTCTGTGAATGAAGACGGTACCTACACTCGTTATGAATACAAGCAGTCTTTGACCTCTTGTAAGAATTTCGCTGCAGAGAATGCAGTAAACCTTAAGCAGACAGCATTCGACATGGCTGCTAAGATCGAAAAGTACGATGCAACCTTCGCTGCCGACGTTCAGAAACGCATTGATCGCGACAACGCGGTTAAGGAAGAAATTCCCGAGGAGGAAGTAGAGTCCAAGTATAGCACCAAGAACATCGTTGCCGTAACATACGGTGATGATGCAGGTGAGGCTTACAAGACCATCATCTTGAACTATAACAACTACACTGTAAGTATCTCTGTAGACTATACCGATGACGGTATCAACAATCCTATGTTGTATACTATTCCCGCATATCAGTTTGTAACAATTGATCGCACTCAAAACTAAGAAAGGAGGATAATATAATGAACGAAATGAATTTTGCAGCTGTCAAAGCTCCCAAAAGAAGAAAAATTGCTTCTCTTGACAAAAGAAAAGCACGCGCAGGTTGGTTCTTTGTATTGCCCTTCCTGATTGGTTTTGTATGTGTATATCTCCCTATAATTACGGACTCCGTATGGTTGGCTTTCAACGAGCTGACCATACTCCCCGAGGGATACGTGCTCACATTTGTTGGATTGAAAAATTTCCAGTATGCCTTGACCAATGACCCTCAGTTTGTACAGATCCTGCTTTCCGGTCTTGGTGATCTGGCATTCGAGGTTCCCGCAATATTGCTTTTCTCGCTTTTCATGGCGGTTCTTCTGAACCAGAAGATGGCAGGACGCGCAGCGTTCCGTGCAATCTTCTTCCTTCCCGTTATTCTTGCAACGGGTATCATGGAGAGCATCGAGATCAGTAATATTCTCGGCTCCAGTCTTGGTGATAGCGCAGGTATTGACGATGGCTCGGGTGGAAATGCTGCCCAGGGAATCGTTAGTACCCTCGACATTGAAGCACTCTTTGCTAGCATGAAGGTTGGTACTGAGCTTGTTGGATACGTTGTTGGTATCATCAATGATATCTACTCTATCGTTAACCGCTCCGGTGTACAGATGCTTATCTTCCTTGCAGGTCTGCAGTCTATTTCTCCTGCTATCTACGAGGCTTGTAAGATCGACGGCGCAACCGGTTGGGAGACCTTCTGGAAGATCACCTTCCCCATGATCTCCCCTATGATCCTTGTAAATGCAGTTTATACCATTATCGACGCCTTTACTACCGAATCCAATAGCGTTATGTCTTACATAACTACCGTATCGGTTGAAAGTAAGGTTCGCGGAGCAGCGATGTCTTGGATGTACTTCCTTATCGTTGTAGCGATACTGGGTGCAGTTGCAGGTATAATGTCAATGTTCGTCTTCTATCAGAGAAAAGACTAAGAAAGGAGGAGAAAGATGGATAATTCTACTGCTAAAATCAAGAAAAATACAAAAAGAAAGATCAAAGCGGATTTCGACCGTTCTCCTCTGAAGGATAGACTTAAGGCTAAATTCCTTAACTTCTATTTCTTCCAGAACATTGGTGTAAAGATATTCAGATTTATTTTCCTTCTTGGAATTGCTTACGTCGTTCTCTATCCCTTCTTTACGAAGATTGCGGGCTCTTTGATGGCTCCCGAGGATTTCAGAGATGCAACCGTAAGACTTATTCCCAAGAACTGGTCTATTGATATCTACGAGGGTATCTGGACCGAGCTTAACTATATGGAAGCATTTACTAACACACTGCTTCTTTCCTTGGCGTGTGCATTGCTTCAGACCTTTACTTGCTGTCTGATAGCATACGGTATTGCAAAGTATAAGTTTAAGGGTAATGGACTTATCTTTATGTTGATCATGGTTACCATGATCGTTCCCCACAAGGCATTGATGTCCTCCATGGCGCTGAAGTTTACATACTTCGACATTTTTGGAGTGATATCGTTCTTAAGTGGCGGTGCCTCGGTCGGTATCGAGGGAATAGATAATATTCTTTCCCAGATACATATACTTAACAGCCCCGGTGGTGTAAAGCTTATAGATACTATATGGCCTCTTATCATCCTGTCTGTTACCGGCCTTGCATTCAAGAACGGTCTTTACATCTTCATGCTGAGACAGTTCTTCCGCGGTATTCCTGACTCTCTTGAAGAGTCTGCGTATATCGACGGATCGGGTGACCTCAGAACCTTTATACAGATCATTATCCCCATGTCCGTGCCTATGATGATTACAGTATTCCTGTTCTCGTTCTGCTGGCAGTGGACGGATAGCTTCTATATAAACCTGTTCTTCTCGAACTTGAGAAAGGCACCCACTACACTCCCTGCGTTGCTCCGAGAAGAAGTATTTAACAACGTAATTAACGGTATGAGAGTTGCAGAGCTTAAAACCGATGTATCCCTCTATACCACTGCGATACGTAACACCTTGGGTATTATGATCATTCTTCCCTTGGTCGTTCTGTATTCGTTCATGCAGAGATACCTTGTTGAAGGTATCGAGCGTTCCGGTCTTACTGCAGAGTAATATTCGGAAGATACAAAAAACACTCCCAAAAGGGAGTGTTTTTTGTTGTAATCGCGCTTCATTTAGTAGAGCTTTAAATTTTTGATTTATCGGGGAGACGGCGACACCCTAAAACCGTAGGGGAGGGGCTTGCTCCTCCCGCCTCGTTGGTTTAAAAATGTTCGTCACGGGGCGTCGAGGCGCCGCCCCCTACGGTCTAAAACGATTGCCAATTTGTTTACCGTAGAAGGTTTTTTAACA
>JAZOMF010000047.1:0-21391 GCA_045653805.1 Eubacteriales bacterium | reverse complement strand
AATTCCACTGCTATCGTGTTGCAAGTAATTTCTAATTTGTTTATTTACTAAAGAGTTTTTATACACCCGAAACACGATAGAAGATATACCTTGACTTAAATCATCACGCTTTCATAAAATTATATGTCTGTTATTTTTACTCTTTTTTATTGAAAGTTTTTGCCGAGCTTTTTTCCAAAAAGCGAGCCGCCGGAGGCATCGCGCCTCACCGATAAATCAAAATTTGAAAAGCGGGAGCTGATGCTCCCGCTATAAAATTAATTTTCAAACTGACTATTCCAGAGATCGGAATAGAAACCGCCTTTTTGAAGTAGAGTCTTATGGTCTCCCTTTTCGATTATACGTCCGTTATTCATAACGAGGATAACGTCGGCTTCCTTAATAGTGGAAAGTCGGTGCGCCACGACGAATGAGGTTCTGCCCTTCATCATCTTGGCAAAGGCATCTTGTATCTTCATCTCGGTTCTTGTATCGATAGATGATGTCGCCTCGTCGAGAATAAGCATAGGAGGAAGGCAAAGCAGAACTCTTGCAATACAGAGCAGCTGCTTTTGACCCTGTGAAAGCTCACCGCCGTTCTCACCGATAACGGTATCGTATCCCTTGGGGAGTTGACGTATAAAGCTATGGGCGTGGGCCTCCTTTGCCGCCGCTTTTATCTCCTCGTCGGTGGCATCGGGCTTACCCATTGCGATATTTTCTCTTATAGTGCCTGCTTTAAGCCATGTGTCCTGTAAAACCATACCGTAGGAGCGACGGAGCGAGGAGCGGGTCAGAGCGTTCACATCATAGCCGCTGACCTCTATCTTACCGCTGTCAACGTCATAGAAACGCATAAGCAAGTTGATAACGGTAGTTTTTCCACATCCCGTAGGTCCAACGATAGCAACTCTCTGCCCCTTTTCGATTGAAAGATTGAAATCCTTGATAAGCTCGCGGTCGGGAGTGTAAGAAAACTCAACGTTTTCGATATTAACTCTTCCGTCGATTGCCTCTGCGATGAGGGTACGCGCATCCGACCTCTCGGGGGTCTGCTCCTCGGCATCAATAAGCTCGAAAACTCTTGCGGCACAAGCTAATGCGTTCTGCACCTCGGTGATAACGCCCGAGATCTCGTTAAAGGGCTTTGTATACTGGTTTGCATAGTTTAATAGGCTGGTAAGACTACCGATAGTCAAGGGGAGACTCGTGATAATATCACCGCTACCCGAAATGCAGATAAGCGCGCCTACCAGCGCCGCCGCGGCGTAAACCACGTTATTTACAAAGCGCGTACAGGGATTGGTCAATGAAGAATAGAATACCGCCTTCAAGGAACATTTTGAAAGGCGATCGTTGATCTCGTCGAACTCGGCAAGAGCCTCATCCTCGTGAGAGAAGGCTGCAACCGTCTTATGCTCACCAATCATTTCGTCGATAAGAGAGGTCTGCTCCGCTCTCGTTTCCGATTGCTTTTTGAAAAGATCGTGGGTGCTCTTGGCAATAAACGCCGCAACAAAGAGTGACAGAGGGGTCAGCACTATAACAACGATAGCGATGCTTACGTTGATCGAAAGCATAATTGCAAGCGTTCCTATTATGGTTATAATTCCCGTAAAAAGCTGTGAAAAGCCTACCAAAAGTCCGTCCGAGAACTGGTCTGCATCCGAAATTACACGACTGACAGTATCTCCCACGGGGTGAGAGTCGATATAGGAAAGAGGAAGCGATTGAATCTTGTTAAAGGCATCGCGGCGAAGTCTGCGCACGATACCAAATGTGATTCGGTTGTTGCAAACGTTCATAAGCCACTGGCAGAGGGCGGTCAAGAGAGAGACTACGCCAATCTGCGCCAAAAGCTTGAATATTCCGTCAAAATCTACGTTACCTTGACCGATTGCAAGGTCAATCGCCTTACCAACAAGTACCGGAACGTAGAGCGTGCCTGAAACGGTGGCAAGAGCGAGAATAAGAGAGACGGCAAAGAGCCATTTATAGGCCTTGAGGTAGCCCAATACCTTTTTGATAGTCATGCCGTAGGTCGCACCTACGGGCATCTTGGATTTTTTCACATTCTTGGGGGCTTTTTTCTTGAAAAGTGCCATTATTCGTCACCTCCCTTGAACTGTGAATCGTATATTTCACGGTAGACCGAGCAACTTTCAAGCAAGTCATCATGCTTGCCAAGACCTACGATCTTTCCATCGTCCAGAACGATTATCTTATCGGCGTGGCTGATGGATGAGGTTCTTTGCGATACAATAAACACGGTGGTATCGTCGCCAAGCTGACCGAGAGCGTGGCGGATCCTTGCCTCGGTGGCAAAGTCGAGAGCCGACGCGCTATCGTCCAAAATAAGAATAGGCGCGTTTTTGACTATTGCACGGGCTATTGTAAGCCTCTGTCTCTGACCGCCCGAAAGGTTCTTCCCAAGCTGCTCCACAGGAGCGTTGATTCCGCCATCCTTCTCGGATACGAAGTCTGCCGCTTGAGCCACGCGGAGGGCGTGAGTTAACTCTTCCTCGGTGGCGTTTTCGTTGCCCCATAAGAGGTTTGATTTGATAGTTCCCTTAAAGAGAACCGCCTTTTGAGGCACAACGGCAATCTTTTCGCGGAGAGCTTCAAGGTCATATTCCTTAACGTTTTTGCCGAATACTCTGACCTCACCCGCAGTTGCGTCGTAGAATCGAGGGATCATATTAACAAGGGAGGTTTTACCCGAGCCGGTAGATCCGATAATACCAACGGTCTCACCCGCTTTTACGGTAACATCAATGTGCTCAAGTGTCGCCTCGCCCTCGCCGCTATAATTGAGTGTAACATTCTTAAATTCCACCGCGGGAGCGCTTTCATCTGCCTCGCCATCGCTGTCTCTTTTCTCCATTCCAGTGGGAATATCAAGCACCGATTGGATTCTATTTGCGCAGGCGATGGATTTTGTCATAAGAACGATAGTATTCGCAAGCTTTACAAGCTCGACGAGGATCTGCGACATATAATTATACATGGCGAAGAGGTCGCCCTGGGTCATACTGCCCGTATTTATCTCGATAGCCGAGAAATACACCACAGCGATAATGCCGATATTGACCAAAACGTAGGTCATAGGGTTCATAAGAGCCGTAAGCATTCCCGCTCTTCTCTGCCCCTTGGTGTGCTCGTGATTTGCAAGACTGAATTCTTCAATCTCGCTCTGCTCCTTGCTGAATGCGCGGATAACGCGGACACCGCTCAGATTTTCTCTGGTCTTTCCGGTAACACGGTCGAGCTTGCCCTGAACCTTGCGAAAAATGGGTGCGCCGGCAAGAATTACGGTAAATACAACTACCGCAAGAGCGGGGATTATTACCGCAAAGGTGTGTGCTACTCCAATATTTCCGTCATCGGCAAAATCTATGCAATAAGCCATTATCATCGCACCAAACACGATGATTGGAGAACGCAAGAAGAGGCGCAGGAACATATTAACGCCGTTTTGTACCTGGTTTATGTCACTTGTCATTCGTGTGATCATTGAGGACTTACCAAGCTTATCAGCATTGGAATATGAAAGCCCCTGCAGGTGAGCAAAAAGGGTGTGGCGAAGTCCCGTAGACGTTCCGACCGCTGCTCTTGCCGCAAAAAACTGCGCTATTATCGAGCAGGTGAGTCCAATAATGCCGAGAGCCACCAGCACAAGACAGCCGTGGATTATGTAGCTTGTGTCGCCATTTTTTATGCCCACGTCCATTATCATTTTAACGACTACGGGCACAAAAAGATCAAAGCAGGCTTCAAGCAGCTTAAAAAGCGGCGCCATGAAGCACTCAAGCTTATATTTTTTAAGGTATTTTAAAACCGTTGTCATATTTTCTCCTTATATTTATACATCTTTTTAATTATACCACTTTAAAGGAATTTTTGCAAGTGGTTTGGGAAAAGATTGGTAAATTTAGTTGTGTGGGAAAAAATCGTGAATAAATTCACCTAAAAATCACATTTTTCTCATATTTTTCAAGGTTTTTTTAATAATCAGTTTACAATATTGTGCTAAACTGTTTAATGGAATATTATTCAAACATTTTTAACCCATAGATACGGAGGAAAAATCCTTGCTTAAGCTCAAAAACATTACAAAGGATTACGTTACAGGTCCTGCGGTGGTTCACGCGCTCAAGGGCGTAGACCTTGAATTCAGAGAGAGTGAATTCGTAGCTATTCTCGGCCCCTCGGGATGCGGTAAGACCACTATGCTAAACATCATCGGCGGTCTTGACAGATACACCGAGGGGGATCTCGTCATTAACGGTAAATCCACCAAAACCTTTAAGGATCGGAACTGGGATACTTACAGAAACCACTCCATCGGCTTCGTATTCCAGAGCTATAACCTTATCCCCCACCAGACGGTTCTTGCCAACGTTGAGCTGGCGCTTACTCTTTCGGGCGTTTCCAAGTCGGAGCGTCGCAAGAGAGCGGCAGAGGCACTCTCTAAGGTGGGTCTTGGAGATCAGCTCCATAAAAAGCCCTCCCAGATGTCGGGCGGACAGATGCAGAGAGTTGCAATAGCTCGTGCTCTCGTTAACGATCCCGATATTCTTCTTGCCGACGAGCCCACCGGTGCGCTTGATACAACCACCAGCGTGCAGATCATGGAGATACTCAAGGAGATCTCCAAGGATAAGCTCATTATTATGGTTACTCACAACCCCGAGCTTGCCTACACCTACGCTACGAGAATAGTTAAGATGGTAGACGGTCTTGTTACCGACGATACCGACCCCTATACTGCAACTGAAGAAGAGGTTGCAGCGGCAATCGAGGAAGGCAAGGAGGCAGAAGCCCAGAAGTCGAAGAACAAGAAAAAGACCTCTATGTCCTTCTTCACCGCTCTCTCACTCTCGCTCAACAACCTTGCTACCAAGAAGGGTCGTACCGCTATGACCAGTTTTGCAGGAAGTATCGGTATTATTGGTATTGCACTTATTCTCGCGCTTTCCAGCGGTATCAATGCATTCATTACTCAGGTTCAGGAGGACACACTCTCCACCTATCCTCTTTCCATCAGCAAGGAATCACAGGATATGTCGGCTCTGCTCTCGACTATGACTACTACCTCCAGTGGCGAGGACTTCAAGAGCACTAACCAGATACACGTTGATAACTCTATGGGAAGCATGCTTTCGGCTATGTCCTCCACCGTTAAAAACGATCTCGATTCCTTTAAGATCTACCTTGACGCCAACTATGACGATATAAAGGACTATGTAAGCGACGTTCAGTACACCTACGATTATGATTTCCAGATATACAATATCGTTCCTATGCTTGACGATGACGGCAACGTGATCCTTGACGAAAACGGCAATCCCAAAACCGAGGCGAGAAAGGTCGGTATGGAAACCATTTTCGAGAATGCAGGAGATGCATTCTCCGGTATGAGCGAGCTTATCGAGATGAGCGGCTCTGCAGGAATCGACGTTTTCTCCGAGATGATCAACAATCAGGAGCTTCTCAACCAGCAGTACGAGGTTATTGCAGGCGATTGGCCACGAGAGGCTAACGAAGTAATTCTCGTTGTAAACTCCAACAACCAGATCACCCGTATGACCCTTTATATGCTGGGCATTCTCGATCCCGATAATATTCAGGACGAGATGGCGGCAGTTCTTGGCGACAGCTTTGGCGCAAGCTCTACTCCCTCTTTTGGTACAGAAACAGAGGAGGAAGAAAAAGAGCTGTTCGGCGAAGGCCCTTACGACTACGATTATTTTGTAGGCATGGCCTTCAAGCTTCTCACCAACTCCGACTTCTACGTTGTTGACGACGCCAAGGGCACTTACAACTACAACGGTGTTGAATATCCCATTTGGAAGGACATTCGTGATGATAAGTTGAATTACACCGAAGAGACGCTGATGGAGTACATCAACACCTACGGTACAGAGCTTAAGATCTCGGGTATAGTTCGTCCCAAGGCAGGCGCTACCGCAAATTCTATCAGCGGTGCTATCGGTTATACTCACGCCCTTACCGAAGCTATTCTTGATAAGACCTCCGAGAGCGAGGTAATCAATCAGCAGAAGGCTTCTTACAACGAAACCGACAAAACGGGTGTTAATGTTCTTACCGGTCTGCCATTCGAGGAAACTGTTTACACTCCTGAGAATATCCATGAGCTTATTGATAAGATTCCCGAGTCCACCATGGAATATTTCTACGCATATATGACCCAGCAGATACTCACCAATCCCGAATTCTCGGACAGAATTCAGGTTACCGATACTAACTCCTTCCTTGGAATGTATATGCTTCTGCCCGCAGATAAGCAGGCGACTATATTCGAGGCTGTGCTTAATGCCGCAAAAGAAAATCCTGCAAACGCGGCAAGCCTTAATATGCTTTGTACCGTTATCACACAGACCACTGGCGGCATCACCGTTACCCCCGACAACTTCGTAAAGCTTCTCCCCATTCTTGATACACAAAATCAGGTAATGCTCGCATTTATGGGTCTTACAAAGAGCGAGCAGGTGCCCTTTGACGTTGCGGGTCTTATTGCTCTCGCAGGTGAAGATGCAATGCAGATTATCTACGCCGAGATGACCGAGGCGGTTAAGACCATGACGGTCAACAAGGAAGTATTCCTTACACTTCTCGCTACCCTCTCTGCAGAGGACGAGGCGTTTATTCAGCTTGAGCGTACCCTTTACGGCATGGCCCCCCAGATCGACGAAACCTATGAGAGCGTAATGAAAAAGCTTGATAATCAAGTCATCGCGTCCCCCGCGTCCATCAACTTCTACGCAAAGGACTTCGAGTCCAAGGAGAAGATCGAGGACTTTATCGCAAAGTATAACGACAAGGTAAACGCTGAGTACATCGAGGAATATAAGGCAGCTCATGACGGCAAGGCTCCCGAGGATAAATCTCCCAAGGTGCTTCAGTACAGCGACCTTGTAGGTACTCTTATGTCCTCCGTAACGACTATTATAAACGTAATTTCTTACGTTCTTATCGCGTTTGTTGGTATATCTCTCGTGGTTTCCTCTATTATGATCGGTATTATCACCAACATCTCGGTGCTTGAGAGAACCAAGGAGATAGGTATTCTCCGCGCTATCGGTGCTTCTAAGAAGGACGTTTCTCGCGTGTTCAACGCCGAAACCGTTATTATCGGATTCTGCGCAGGTACGCTGGGCGTGCTTATCACCTCTTTGCTCTGCATTCCCGTAAGCCTTATTATCCGTTGGCTGACAGGATTTGACAATATTACCGCATACGTTCCCGTAGCGGCAGGAATCATCCTCATCGTTATAAGCGTTTTGCTTACTATGATAGCAGGTATCATCCCCGCTCGCAGTGCGGCAAAGAAGGATCCCGTTATCGCTCTTCGAACCGAATAATTTTTAAAACAAAAAGAACCTCCACGCCGTGGGGGTTCTTTTTGTTGCCTTACTTTATAAACACAAAAAAACCTTCAGAAGTAATACATAACTGTGTTTTTATGTATTTTTCGTGATTTTTTAACTTATATACAGGTAATAAAATTTTCGAGATGCACATATTATGAAAGAGTACAAGCAAAACAAGTATCGGAGGCATAGTATGGCTTCAAAAACAAGGGTTTTCTTTCTAAACGCACTGTCACTTACAGCAACTGCGCTGATAATGCGATGTGTTGGAATGCTTTTCAACGTAATCGTATCAAATCGTGCGGGCAGTGAGGCGATGGGACTTTATTCTCTGCTTGGCAGTATTTACGGCTTTGCCATAACTCTCGCCACCGCGGGAATAAATCTTGGCACTACAAGACTTGTTTCCGAGGCTCTTGGAGTTGGAGATGAGGCTTTAGCGAGAAGGTCGGTAAGGAAAGCTTTGCTTTGCTGCTCGGTCAGCGGAATTTTGGCATCTATACTACTATTTTTGTTTGCGCCACTCTTAGGAGAGTCACTTCTTGGTGACACACGAGCCATAGTACCCTTACGCCTGCTTGCCTTGACTCTACTCCCTATCGCCATTTGCTCCTGCCTTTCGGGATATTTTACCGCGGTTCGTCGGGTCAAGATAAACGCGGCGGCTTCGGTGGTAGCTCAATTTATCAAAATAGGGACAACCGTATTATTACTCTCATTTTGGGCTGGAATGGGCGCAGAAAAGGCTTGCATAGCACTGGTGCTAGGTGGTGCGGTGGCGGAATTCATATCTCTCGGCATCAGCTACTTCCTTTACCTCATCGATCGCAGGAAACTGAAAAAGAACGCAGGAAGTCCGTCGAAAGAACAACCAAAAATAGTAAAAAAGCTGCTGGGTATCACTCTTCCCGTCAGCTTTAGCGCCTGCATTCGCTCATGCTTAAGCATGCTTCAACACATCCTTATACCCAAGGGGCTTGCATCCAGCGGTCAGAGCTGGAGCCGGGCTCTTTCATCATACGGCGCGCTCCACGGTATGGCTATGCCGCTTATCCTCTTTCCCTCTGCTTTTATTTCTGCTTTTTCAGGTCTACTGATCCCCGAGGTGGGCGAGTGCATCGTGCAGGGCAACTCACAAAGGCTTCGTCGAGTCTCTTATCGTGCGCTGACTCTATCTCTGATCTTTTCCATCGGTGTTTCGGGAATAATGATATTCTACTCCAACGAGTTGGGAATTTTGTTCTACAATAACACCGAAACAGCTACGTATATCCGCATAATGGCACCCTTGATACCGGTTATGTACATAGATAGCGCAGTTGATGCGGTTTTGAAAGGCTCGGGACATCAAGTCTATTCAATGAACGTCAATATTGCAGACGCGCTCACCGCCTGCATTTTTGCAATATTTTTGATACCCAAAATGGGTATATGGGGATACGTGATCTCAATCTACGCCACGGAGATCTTAAACACTACGTTAAGTCTTTACAAGATGATCAGCATCAGCAATATCAAGGTAAAGCCCTTTCATCAGATAGTAATGCCTATACTTTGTATAATCGGTGCAACTAACTTGTCAAAAATACTTTTGATCATTATACCAAGTCCATTTGAGGGTGCTATGGAACTGATACCTCGAATAGCTCTGTCCACTATCATCTATCTACTTTTACTTTTGGCTACCAGAACGCTTGGCAAAGACGAATGGGAGTTTATCAACGCCTCACTTTTGTCGCAAAGCAGATACGACCGCAAATTCCGACATTTTGATACCTAAATTATAATCAATATTAAACACCCCGTGAGTGTAAGCTCACGGGGTGTTTGTAACCATAATTACATTGACATTATATAAACTGAAGTTAAAAGCGCAACTTGTTTACCTATCGTAGTTATTACAGTATCTTACTGAGCAGAGCGTCTTGCTTCGAAGCACTTGCTGCAGTAAACAGGTCTGTCGCTGGAAGGCTGGAAAGTAAGCTTCGCCTCGCCACCGCACTCGCTACAAGTAGCGATGAAGTACTGACGCTCGCCTCTCTCAGCATTCTTTTTCTTGTCGCGGCAAGCCTTACAGCACTTGGGCTGGTTCTTGAAGCCCTTTTCAGCGTAGAAAGCCTGCTCGCCGGCGGTGAATACGAACTCCTCTCCGCAGTCTCTGCAGGTAAGGGTGATGTCCTCATATACAGGGGCAACAACCTCTTCTACACCTTCAACTTTTACTTCATTCTCACACATTATTTTTTTACCTCGCTTTAATGTTTAAGTAGTTACCGTGCTCCGCTTTTACAGCATCGGTAACATAAAATATATTATAAACCCTCCCAATGGGAAAATTTATCATGAATTGTCCCGATCCACAATTACTCCTTTAAGCTTTTTGCGGATACGGTATACGGCATTTGACACCGACTTGGGATCGGCACCGCCCAGTGCCAGAGCAATTTCAGACACACTCATACCGGAGACGTACATCCACCAAACGCGATTTTCATAATTTGAAAGCTTTGCGCGTATGGTTCGTACAAGATCGGCGGTAGACTCCTCATCTACTATGCTTTGCAGAAAGTTTGGAGCATCGCCGCTTCCTTCTGCTCTCTCAAGAGGGAGCACAAAACGTTTTTTTCTGCGGGAATAAGACCGAACAAAGGATATGAGCCCATTTTCAATGCATATCTTGGCATAGAGTCCAAATTCCACTCCTGCTGAAAGATCGTAATTACACACCGCATTACAAAAGATCACCAGCGACTCCTCTCGGATATCCACGATGTCCTGCGCAGTCATATCGTCAAGCGAATGCTTAGAGATCTGACTTTCTATAAGCGGGGCATATTTGCTCTTCAAATAGTTGAGAGCCTCCTGGCTTCCATCTCTCGCTTTCGAGATCTGCTCGTATAATTTTTCCTTTTCTTGGGTCGTTTGTATGACGTTATCTATACCATTCATTAGTCCTCTGTCAAATTAAAACAGTTTTACACTTAAATATTATAACATTAAAATTAACCAAGGTCAATAGCATTTCGGTCGCATTCTTTTTGTATAAATTGACATAATACGCTGTTTCATAGTCACTCTTGCACAAAACAAAAAGCCCCATTTTGTGCATAAAAAACATAAGGGGAGTTTTTATTGTGCATTGTGTATATTGTAATGAAAAAACTTTGTTTAAATTAACCTTAAACTTTTTTTAATTTTATTGACTTTTGACAAACCGATGTGTATACATTTGTCGAATTTGTGCATTTTGTCAATTAAATATGAAGTTTATGTTACCTGAAAGCAGCGCCATAACTCCCTTGTAGACCACCTCGGGATGATCTCTGAAGTTGTCCTCCATACGCTGAGCGCGATTAATTGTATCAACCACCACAGTATTCTGCATGATGGTCTGATTATTCTCTTTAATGATGCAAATAACGTTATATCTACCATCCTCGCGCTTTTCAACACGGCTGCTGACGGTGATATTTCTCTTTTTGAAGTCAAGATAGCGGAGCGCACACTCGAGACTCTTATCAAGCAGTGAAGAAAGTATCTCGCTGTGAAGCTCGGTTGCAACTATTCTTCCCTTGTCGGTAACGATATACATAGGGTCGCCCGCATCGCTCTTGCAAGCCTCCTCTACAAGCTCGCTTTCCAGCATTTCGTGGAAGGATTCCGCAAAGTCGAGGTACATTACGTAATCGTTCTGCATTACGATGTCGTTGAGTGTTACGTAATCGAGGGGGTAATTTATATTCTGCATAAGGTAAAGAACAAATATCTTTACGTTTCTTTTATCTCTGATTCTTGCTCCCATTAAGGTTCTCCGATTTTCAACTAATTTTACTTTATAATATTTTATCACACTTTCTTATTTTTTTCAAGTGCTATATTGCTTTTTTTAAAAAAATATGTTATAATGTCCTATAATGATTTTAGGCAGTCGTTTTTAGACGCCAAAAGCCAGTTTTCCCGAAAGAAGGATAGTAAAAATGACAAACGTTGCTATTCTCGGCTTTGGAGTTGTAGGCTCCGGTGTTGCCGAGGTACTTACTCAAAACAAAAACATCATCGAAAATAAGCTTGGTAAAAAGGTTAATATCAAATACATTCTTGATCTCCGTGAGTTTCCCGGAAATCCCTTTGAAAAGCTTGTAGTTCACGATTTCAATATTATTCTTAACGACCCTGAGGTTTCGGTTGTTGCCGAAATGATGGGAGGTTCTCACCCTGCATACGATTTCTCCAAGGCTTGCCTTGAGGCAGGCAAGAGCGTTGTTACCTCCAACAAGGAGGTAGATGCTAACTTCGGCGCGGAGCTTATCGAGATCGCAAAGGCTCACGGTGTAGCTTACCTCTTTGAGGCAAGCGTTGGCGGCGGTATTCCGATCATTCGCCCCATGTGCAATGACCTCGCATCCAATAACATCACCGAGATCAACGGTATTCTTAACGGTACCACCAACTATATTCTCACCAAGATGACCACCGAGGGCGCGGCTTTCGCAGACGTACTCAAGGATGCCCAGGATAAGGGCTATGCCGAGAGAAATCCTGCCGCTGACGTTGAGGGGCTTGACGCGGCGAGAAAGATCGTCATTCTCGCTTCTCTCGCATTCGGTAAGTCAATTTCTCCCAACGATATTCACGTTGAGGGTATTACCGAAATCGCAACTGAGGACGTTGACATGGCGCATAAGCTTGGATATTCCATCAAGCTTATCGGTCACGCCGAGAAGATAGACGGCAAGATCCTCTGTATGGTTTCTCCCCGTCTTATTCCCCATTCCAATCCCCTTTCGGGTATAAACGATGTATTCAACGGCATTCTCTTGGGCGCAGATATGGTAGGCCAGGTTATGTTCTACGGCCCCGGTGCAGGTAAGCTCCCCACCGCAAGCGCTGTTTGTGCCGACATCGTTGACGTTATCGCTCATGCCGAAAGCGGCATCAAGCTTCCCGAGTTCACCGTGGCAGATTCTGACGACGTTGCCGACTTCGCACAGTACGCTTGCAAGCGTTTCTTCATCTTTAACAAGTGTCCCGAGTGCAAGATCGACACCGAATGTGTAAACAAGTGCTTTGGAGTTGACTGCTCTTATACCGTCTTTGGCGAGCAGGTTGCTGTTATCACCGACAAGTTGACCGAAACCGAGGCCAGCGCAGTTGCAAGCAAGCTGAACGGCTGCAAGACATACAGAATTCTTTGATTTCAGAGGCTGTGCATGAAAAAAACTAAAAAGAACGGCTTTCTCTCGGGAATGTTGGGCACTCTTTTCGTCATTTTAGGAGTTGTGGGTTATGCCATAATCTCTATCCTATTAAACCGTCTTTTCATCGGAATCCGATTTGACGGAGAGGTGGCAGGCGCTATAATGACCATGTACGTTACGGGCATAATAGGCGCATTCGTGCTATACGAGGCGATATTTATTACGTGGCTTATAAAATTATCCCGCGAGGAAACACGAGAAGGCGATACAGACGGCAGTATGAAGCGACTTTTGTGCGTCGTTGCTGCGCTGTGCATCGCGCTCTCGCTTTTGCTTGCCGTTTTCTCTGCAAACACCTTTACCGAGCTTCGAGAGGACTCGATAAACAAGGTCTGCTTCGTAACCACCAAGGAATACAAATGGAATGACAGCAGAAATGACGTTCTGCGCTACTCCTTTGCCTGCGATGAGACAGGTGGCATAACCTTCAGCGTAACTATGAAGGATGGCGAAGTCATTGATGTTTTAGGTGGCGTTAACTCTATATCCGACGACTTCAGAGAAAAATACGATGCCGACAAGGTGGGCTTGTTCAAATACGCCGCCGATTTGGCAGAGCAATTTAAATTAAGCGGCTATCTTATCGAGGCTCGCATAACCGAAGCAAGCATTGAAAACGCCAAAAAGACTTACGGCGAAAATGAAGACACCGCGCTCCTCTGGGAGCAGATCCAGCGTATCATAGGCGCTAAAATTGTAGAATAAAAAATCCGACTATTGAATACAGTACGATAATATTTTAAGGAGACATTTTTATGAAAGCATCTGATTATAGACGCAAAGCCTGGTCGGCTTTAAGTGGAAAATGGGGTATAGCCATCCTTGCATGTCTTGTTGCATTTTTGCTTGGCGGTACGTATGCAGCGTCGGCAACATCATCTAGTTTTAAGATCAATCTGAATTCTGACAGCTTGACAGCATATTTTACCCAGCTTTTTAGCTCATCGGAGCAGGATCCCTGGATAATTGTTGCAATTATTGCGGTGATAATTGGTATTATTATTATTGTGGCAGCCTTACTTATCTATTCTGCTATTATGTTTTGTGTCGGCAGTATCGTTCAGGTGGGTTATGCCCAATTCAATCTCGATATTATTGATAATAAGAATTTGAAATTTTCTCGGATTTTCTATTACTTCAAGCATTGGCGGACAGTCCTCCCCGCTTATCTTCTGATATATATATTCATTTTTCTCTGGTCTCTTCTATTTGTTATCCCCGGAATAATTGCAACATATAGATATAGCATGGTGACCTTTATTCTTGCAGAGACCCCCAACATGTCACCCAAGGAAGCCATTAATTACTCCAAGAAAATTATGTACGGCATCAAGTGGAGACTATTCTGCTTGATATTCAGCTTTATCGGTTGGGATTTCCTTTGCGCGCTGACCTTTGGAATTCTCAATATCTGGGTATTACCTTACAAGCACGCGGCTTATGCGGCGTTCTACAGAAGCATCAATCCAATCCGTAATGAAGAGAACGACACCGATCCCGTCGATGTTGCGACAAATTACGTTTAATTCAATCGCATATACTTTTAGATTAAGAAAAAATCCGATAGGTAATTCTATCGGATTTTTTGTTTTTAAGGTGTATTTACTTTTCCTTGATCCTCTTCCAATACTCCTCTGCCGCCTTTTCGGTCTTGTTGTCACCAAAGACGTAATATTTTCTGCTTTTGAGGTCATCGGGGAGATACTGCTGCTCAACGTATCGGTTGGGATAATCGTGAGGGTACTTATAGCCCTTGAAAAGCGGACTTTGGAGGTGCACGGGAGGAACGTTTCCTCTGCCTGCGCGCACGTCCTCGAGGGCGGCGTCGATTGCCAAGTGCTGGGTGTTGGACTTGGGCATAGTCGCCAACATAATTGCGGCGTGCCCCAGAGGTATTCTTGCCTCGGGCAGACCTAACTCGCGTGCGGAATCACAGCAAGCCTTAACGATGGCAGGTGCCATAGGATATGCCAGACCTATATCCTCGCTGGCGATGACCTGCAAGCGTCGGCAAAGGGATATTATATCGCCCTGCTCTACCATTTTGGCAACGTAGAATGCCGCCGCATCGGGGTCAGAGCCACGAATCGACTTTTGAAGGCAACCGAGCATATCATAATGCACGTCGTCATTATAATTTCCGATACCGTAGTTAAACTGGTCGGCATCGGCAGGGGTAATTTCATTTTCTGCCGCAAAGAAGGCGTTTTCAAAAAGTCCGATAGAGCGGCGCACGTCGCCTCCTGCCGCCTTGGCAATATATTCTGCGGTAGCTTGGCTCACGGTCTTTGCGGTGTTGTTCTCCTTATTGAGATAGTCAAGAGCCTTGTAGAGCATCTTGGCACACTCGCCGGGCTCCACTGTCTTGAACTCAAAAAGCGACGAGCGGGAGATTATCGCATTATATATATAAAAATGAGGATTTTCGGTGGTGGATGCGATAAGGGTGACTCTGCCGTCCTCTATGTACTCAAGGAGAGATTGCTGCTGCTTGCGGTTGAAATACTGGATCTCATCGATGTAAAGCAGAGTTCCGTTTGAGCCAAAAAGGCTTTGGGAAGATGCCAACACTTCCTTAACGTCGGCGGTGGATGCGCTGGTGGCATTGAGCTTGTGGAAGTCCATACCCGATTGCTTTGCTATGATGGAAGCGGCGGGGGTCTTTCCTGTTCCGGGAGGGCCAAAAAAGATCATATTGGTTATTCTGCCGCCCTCCATCATTCGACGGATGACGCCGCGCTCACCGAAAAGGTGCTTCTGACCTGCTATATCGTCTATGGTCTGCGGACGCAAAAGGTCCGCCAACTGTGCGTTTCTCATTATTAAAATCCTTTATTTTATTCAAATAGTCCCGACGAGAGGTATCTCTCACCCGTGTCGGGCAATATTGTAACGATTGTTTTTCCCTTGTTTTCTGGTCTTGCGGCAAGCTTGAGAGCACCGACAAGTGCCGCTCCCGAGGAAATACCAACCAAAAGTCCTTCGGTCTTGGCTATCTCTCGCGCGTAGCGGTAGGATTCTTCGTCTGTGGCGGTGATTATTTCGTCAATGACGGGCAGATCAAGGGTTTCGGGCAAAAATCCTGCGCCGATGCCTTGAATTTTGTGAGCACCCACTCTGCCCTCAGTCAAATACGGAGATGCGGCAGGCTCTACGGCTACTACCTTTATATTAGGGTTCTTTTCCTTTAAAAATCGTGCCGTGCCGCTAACCGTTCCACCCGTTCCTGCGGTAGCAACAAAAATATCTATCTTTCCCTCGGTATCGTTCCAAATTTCGGGGCCCGTTGTCTTATAATGGGCATCGGGATTGGCGGAATTATGAAATTGACCAGCTATGATCGCGCCTTCGACACTTGCGGCAAGCTCCTCTGCCTTGGCGATAGCTCCATGCATTCCAAGTGCGCCATCGGTAAGCACCAGCTCCGCTCCGTAGGCGGTCATAAGCATTCTTCGTTCCTTTGACATAGTGTCGGGCATAACGATTATGGCTTTGTATCCCTTTGCGGCGCAGATTGCGGCCAGTCCGATTCCAGTATTTCCTGAGGTGGGCTCGATCATAACGCTTTTTTCATTTAATCTGCCCTCTTTTTCGTACTGCTCGATCATATTAAGGGCAACTCTGTCCTTGACCGACCCTGCGGGATTGAAATATTCAATTTTTGCGACAATTTCAGCCTCCGCACCGCTCTTACGTGCGAATCTTTCAAGGCGCAGCAAGGGTGTTTGACCCACCAACGCGGCGATAGAATCATATATCATTATAATCTTCCGTCCTTAGAAATACTTCTATTTATTAATTATATCACATTAAAATGTAAAAATCAACACAAAAAGGCGGTTTTCTATTGCAAAATTCGAAATTATGTGCTATGATAAATCTATCAAGCACATAGCGGAGGCAATTATGAAAAAAAGCGCAAAGATAATTGCGGTAATTCAATCTCTTTTAATGTTGATGCCCTTCTTTTTCGCATGCAACAACTCGTCGAATGGAGGCGAAACACCTACAAGTGCTCAAAGCTCATCCGAGGAAAGCGAAACACCTACAACTGCTCAAAGCTCATCCGAGGAAAGCGAAATCGATTCTTCGGAAGAAAGCTCTTCTGTATCCGAGCCATCGGAAAGTGATGAGAGCCAAGAGGCAAGCGAATCAACCCTTACGACTGAGCCTGCTGAGACCGAGGCGGTTGAAGATCTCATCAGCTTTATCGACTACACCTCTGCCAGCTCTCGAGGTCTGCACGATTTGAAGACGGGCGGCGACGTTGCAGTTTCCTTTACCATCCCCGAAGGATATCTTAAAACCCTCTATCTCAACCTTACCGACAAAAGCAATTATACCGATTGCAGTTTTTACGTTACAATCCACGCCTTTGACGGCAAGTATGACACCTCTGCCGCAACAGAGCCATTATTCGGCAAGCACATCACCTCTACTCTGCGCTCCTACACTCTTGATTTTGACGAGGGCCAACTTCCTGCAGGCAAGTATCTTATGATAGTTTCTTATGCCGACCTTGGCGACTCCGACGAGGCGAATGCCGAAGAGGAAGCACCCTACACCTCCATAGTAAAAGACCTTTGCTGGCTTCCTCGCACATGCCCCGACGAGCTTGACCCTTATAGGTTAAGATACTACACCAAAGGAAAGCAAGACAAAAAGTATTCTATCTGCGGCGGAATTGTTGTGTCTCACAATGAAATAGTTGAGGATAACGAATCAAGCGTTCCTGAGAACAGCACAGGAAGTGATAACGAAAGTGATGGCGAGAATGATGCAAACAAGGTAAAAGTCATTCTCTTGGCGGGTCAGTCAAATGCTACAGGCTCTTCTAAAGTCTCTTATTTAAAGAGTAACGTGAGCGATGAGCAATATAAGAAATACGTTAATGGCTTTTCAAACGTTAAAATACTTTATACCAACGGCACAAACTCCGGTGAAATCATCCACTCAACACTAACCGAAGAGTTTGTTGACGCAAAGCTTGGTCAGGGATATGAGATATGCAACTTTGGCCCCGAGCTTGGTCTTGCGGAGTATCTCAGCGAGGCCTATCCCGATGAGACCATCTACATCATCAAATATGCGATCGGCGGCACAGGACTTTTCGCGCATTGGAATCCTACCGATTCAGAAAGAAGTGTTTGCCTTGACAACTTCAACGATAAGATCGAGCTTGGTCTTTCCCTTCTTGAGGATGAGGGATATACCCCGGAAATAGTTGCATTCCT
The DNA here is from genome assembly GCA_045653805.1 of Eubacteriales bacterium. Taxonomy (GTDB): domain Bacteria; phylum Bacillota; class Clostridia; order Oscillospirales; family CAG-272; genus SVTX01. The sequence goes on along the minus strand of JAZOMF010000047.1, from coordinate 3,526 downwards.
TTGGATGCAGGGCGAGGCAGACGCATCTACATTTAACCGCGCGTACACTTATTACGATCTCCAAAAGGCTCTTGTTGAGGGTATTCGCGAAAAGTATGCAGACCATACCGCCGAGGGCGGAATTGCATTTATTGACGCGGCTATCAGCGATTCGGGATACTGGGCATCATGGTATTTGCTAAACAATGTCAAGGCGCGCTACTCCGAAGAATCAAGCATCAATTACTTCATCGACACAATCGCGGCAGGTCTTACAACGCTTTACGAAAACAACGATCTTGCCCACTATGATTCTATGTCAATGCTCCAGCTTGGAAATCTTTTCGGTCAAGCGCTGCATGAACATCTATCATCTTTGGACTGATTAAACAAAATACACAACGTACAAGGGATAGCAAAAGCTGTCCCTTGTATTTTTTTTACAAATTTGCAAAAATATCGAAAAACCCCATTGACAAAAGGCTTTTTTATGATATAATGTTTATAGTTAGCCTATGCTAACTGCATGGTGTAACTATGCACAAATCTGAAAGAAAGAGTAGGTATCTATATGAATTTGCGTGATGCGGAGCTTGGAAACGAATATATAGTTAAATCTATCGAGACCGATGACGAAGATTTGGATGCCTTCCTTTTCTCCCTTGGATGCTACGCCGGTGAGCCTATCACCGTTATATCCCGTCAAAAGGGCGGTTGCGTGGTTTCTATAAAGGACGGTCGTTACAATATTGATAACGATCTTGCCGAGGCGATCATTATTTAATAAAAAATAATCGATTCGATTATTTTTTTGACATAGAGTTAGCCTACGCTAACTTTTAAAACTGATTTAGTTTTCTATTTATTTCACATATTCACGCGGAGGAAAAGATGAGAATAGCACTCACAGGCAACCCTAACAGCGGAAAGACAACGATGTTCAACGCTCTTACGGGCAAAAACGAAAGAGTCGGCAACTGGGCAGGCGTTACCGTTGACAAAAAAGAACACACTATAAAGAAGAAATATTGCAAGGCCAATGAGGAAATGATCGCAGTCGACCTCCCCGGAGCGTATTCAATGTCCCCCTTTACAAGCGAAGAAAGCATCGCCAGCGACTACGTAAAAAACGAGGCGCCCGATGCTATCCTCAATATAGTTGACGCTACCAATCTCAGCAGAAGTCTTTTTTTCACTACACAGTTGCTGGAGCTTGGTATTCCAGTGGTCATCGCTCTCAACAAGACCGATGCCAACGAGAAAAAGGAAAATAAGATCGACGCCCAGGTTCTTTCCGAAAAGCTTGGATGCCCTGTTATTGAAACGGTTTCAACCAGCGGCAAAGGTCTTAAGGACGTTATCTCGGCGGCTGTGGAGGTCATGGGCAAGCAGCAGCCCGCTCCCTACACCCAAGGAGAGATCAACCTTGAGTGCAAGGAAGAGGTAATCGCGGCGGACAAAAAGCGCTTTGAATTTGTAAATAGCGTGGTTCGTGAGGTTGAGGACAGAAAGGTTCTTACCAAAAACAAAAATGCACAGGATAAGTTAGACGCTATTCTGACTAACAAATGGCTTGGTATTCCGATATTCGCAGTCGTCATGTTCCTTGTGTTCCAGATATCCCAGGCTTGGGTCGGTCCTCTTATTGCCGACGGAATAGTGCTCTTTGAAGGCGCAGATAACGAATTTGTTATCCCCGGTCTTGTAACCTTTATCGATATGTTCGGAGAGTGGATATTCGGTATTATGGATGGCAACGTTCATCCCCTGCTTACATCCATCGTAGTTGACGGTATCATCGGCGGTGTTGGTGCAGTCATCGGCTTCCTCCCTCTCGTTATGGTGATGTATTTTCTAATCGCTCTTTTGGAGGATTGCGGATATATGGCGCGCGCCACCGTTGTGCTTGACCCCATTTTCAAAAAGGTTGGTCTTTCGGGCAAATCGGTCATTCCCTTCGTTGTGGGCACCGGATGCGCAATTCCGGGAGTTATGGCTTGCCGTACCATCAGAAACGAGCGTGAGAGAAAAGCAACCGCTATGCTGGCTCCCTTTATGCCATGCGGCGCAAAGCTCCCCGTTATCGCCCTCTTTTCAGGCGCGTTCTTCGGCAACTCCGCTTGGGTTGGAACTCTTATGTATTTTGCCGGCATCGTTATCATACTCGTGTGCGCTGTGATTATAAAGTGGATAACAGGTCACAAGAAAAAGTCCTTCTTTATAATCGAGCTCCCCGAGTATAAGATCCCCTCCTTCTCCAAGGCTGCAGGCTCTATGCTTCAGCGTGGCTGGTCCTATATTCAGAAGGCTGGTACCATCATTCTTATATGTAACCTTATCGTACATCTAATGCAGAACTTCAACTGGAGCTTCCAGCTTATTGAGGAGGGACAGGCAAGCATGTCGATCCTTGCAAGCGTTGCTACTCCCTTTGCTTTTCTGTTCGCTCCCATCGTTGGCTACGTATCATGGCAACTGGCTTCCGCAACGATCACCGGCTTTATTGCTAAGGAGAACGTAGTTGGCACTCTGGCGGTTTGCTTTGGAATTTCCAATCTTATCAATGCAGATGAGCTTATAATCGAGGAGGGCGCAAATGTCTCTGAGATAGCTCAGGCATTTGGTGCAGGTAGCGGCCGAGCAATGCTCCCCGTGGCGGCGCTTGCATTCCTGCTTCTCAATCTCTTCACTCCTCCCTGCTTCGCGGCTATCGGCGCCATGAATGCCGAGATCGGCAATAGAAAGTGGTTTTGGAGTGGAATTGGCCTCCAGATAGGTGTTGGATACAGCGTGGCATTTTTGACCTTCTTCTTCGGCACTCTCTTTACAACACAGAATTTTGGAGAGATCTGGATGCCTATCGTCGGTTGGGCGATAGTTGCCATATTTGGCGCTGTTCTTACGGTTCTTATCATTAGAAACCAGAAAAAAATCAAAGCTGAGGAAGCTGAAAGAAAAGCCAAAAAGACAGAAAAAGCCGTAAAGGAAACGGCTAACGTTTAATATTTAAGTTCGGGTACAAATATGAATCCAATTGATTTCCTAGTTATAGGCATTATTGCCCTTATCGTGGGCGGTGCTATCGCCTTTATGATAATTAGCAACAAGCGTGGTAAAAAGTGCATCGGTTGCTCCGAGTCCGGTTCCTGTCCCGCAAAAAACAATGGAGATAACTCCTGCGCAGGCAAGTGCGGCTCGTGCTCTGCCGAATGTCACTGCAAAAAAAATAAATAATTATAGAGATGCCCCGAGCGAAAATTCGCTCGGGGCATTTTTGTCTTCTGCGACTAAATGAACCCGTTTGGATTCATTTTTGTATTTCAAATTTTGATTTATCGGGGAGGCGCGATGCCTCCGGCGGCTCGCTTTTTAGAAAAAAGCTCGGCAAAAACTTTCAATAAAAAATAGTAAAAATAACAGACATATAATTTTATGAAAGCGTGATGATTTAAGTCAAGGTATATCTTCTATCGTGTTTCGGGTGTATAAAAACTCTTTAGTAAATAAACAAATTAGAAATTACTTGCAACACGATAGCAGTGGAATT
>JAZOMF010000046.1:0-2069 GCA_045653805.1 Eubacteriales bacterium | reverse complement strand
GGCGCCCTCGACGTCCCGCAACGAGCGATTTGGTATGGCTTATGGCGATAAATTGATAAAAATACATTTGTATCGAACGGGACGTCGAGGGCGCCGTCCCCTACGAGAAAGGAATTAAGATGGAACAGTACAAGAGAGAATTTATACAGTTTTTGGAGAACGCCGGCGTTCTTAAGTTTGGCGATTTCACCGCGAAGAGCGGCAGAAAGATCCCTTATTTTATTAATGCGGGAATGATCAAGACCGGTAGCGATATTGCTACTCTTGGCGAGTTCTACGCAAAGGCATACTTCGAGAAGCTTGGAGCAAAGCAGGCGGTTCTTTACGGCCCTGCATACAAGGGAATTTCCCTCTCCGTTTCTGCGGCAGTTGCACTGTCCAAGAACGGTCTTAACGTACCCTTCTTCTTCAACCGTAAGGAAGTTAAGGACCACGGCGAGGGCGGAACATTTGTTGGTTACGTTCCTCAGGCGGGCGAAGAGATCGTTATTATCGAGGACGTTATTACCGCAGGTACTGCAATACGTGAGAGCATGGAGATACTTTCTCACCTTGAGGGCGTAAAGGTTGCCGCTACCTTCATTATGGTTGACCGCAAGGAAAAGGGTCAGGGAGACAAGGGCGCTATGCAGGAGATCGAGGAGCAGTTCGGCTTCCCCGTATACTCTATCGTGGACGTTTACGACATCATCGAGTACCTTGAAGAGGACGAGAAGAACGAAGAGAATGTTCAGAGAATTAAGAACTATCTTGCAATTAACGGAGCAAAGGCTTAATGTATAAGGAGACCGTATGAGACATCTTATTGATATTCAGGATCTTTCGCTTGACGAGCTTGATTCGCTTATCGCGGTAGCCGAGGATATAATAGCAGATCCTAAAAAGTATGCAGAGGCATGTCACGGCAAGAAGCTCGCAACACTTTTCTTTGAACCCTCTACAAGAACCAGACTTTCCTTTGAGGCGGCTATGTACGAGCTTGGCGGAAATGTGCTTTCTGTGTCCAGCGCAGGATCTTCCAGTGCGGCGAAGGGTGAGAGCATTGCGGATACGGCAAAGACTGTATCCTGCTATGCGGATATTATCGCGATGAGACATCCCAAGGAGGGTGCTCCCTTGGTGGCTTCGATGAACTCCAAAATTCCCGTTATCAACGCGGGCGATGGCGGGCACAATCACCCCACTCAGACCCTTGCCGATCTTCTCACCATCTGGAGAGAAAAGGGAAGATTCAATGATCTTACCGTGGGCTTTTGCGGCGACCTTAAATTCGGTCGTACCGTTCACTCGCTTATCAGTGCGCTTTCTCGCTACACGGGTATCAAGATCGTGCTGATCTCCCCCGAGGAATTGAAGCTCCCCAGCTATGTAAAATACGAATTTCTTGCAGGACACGAGTATAAGGAAACCACCGACCTCGTCGGTGCTATGCCCGAGCTTGATGTGCTCTATATGACAAGAGTGCAGAGAGAAAGATTTGCAAGTGAGGACGAGTATATGCGCCTTAAGGACAGCTACATACTCACACCCGATAAGCTTGATGGCGCAAAGAGCGATCTTTCAATTCTTCATCCCCTGCCCAGAGTTAACGAGATCTCGGTGGCAATAGATGATGACCCCCGCGCTTGCTATTTTAAGCAGGTGCTTAACGGCAAGTATATGAGAATGGCGCTTATTTTGAAGCTTCTTGAAAGTGTTGAGACACGCGAAAAGAATCAGCATGAGGGAGCAGAGCTTCGCTACGATCTTGAATGTAAGAATCAGCGTTGCATAACAACAACAGAGCAGGAGCTCCCACACGTATTCAAGCTTGTGGACAAAGACCATGACATATACCGTTGCATCTACTGTGAGGCAAAGGCTGAGAAATAATTGAATAAAGGCGTCGCAAAAGCGACGCCTTTGTTTTGTAAATTTCAAATTTTGAATTGTCGGTGAGATTACGACACCCTAAAACCGTAGGGCGGGGGTTTACTCCCGCCGTTTCGCTAATTATAAAACATTTGTAACGGGACGTCGAGGGCGCCGTCCCCTACGGTCTTAAACGATTGCCAATTTGTTTACCGTAG
>JAZOMF010000045.1:0-2819 GCA_045653805.1 Eubacteriales bacterium | reverse complement strand
GTGCGGGAGTGTCAGTTGCTTTGTTGGTAAGGGTGTTAAGTCCTACCTGAAGTACAGGAGCCTTAGACTTGTAAGTCTTGTCCTGACGACCCTGTCTGACGAGCTGGTTAAAGGTTGGCATTCTTCCTGATTATCCTCCTTTTGAAAATTTTAATGTTTATATCACAGACGCATAAGAGAGATGCGTTACTGTCGAGTTGATTGCGACCTGCTTTTTGTGCATTTCGCTCTATTTTTGGGCGCAAATTGCCCATATCGGGCAGTCGCACACGAAACAATTATATCATTGACACGAAATTTTGTCAAGAGTCATAAGAAATTGAATAAAATTTCTACGTTTTGCACAAAAAACAAGCAACGCAAAATTATTATTTAGTAAAAAATTCCCTTGTAAGACTCTCTTACAAGGGAATTTTATTGAAAATCTTTTGTTTTTGGCTTTAAGATCAAACAGCCTCGGTCTCGGAAGCATCAGCCTCGTCGAGGGAAGCAACCTGAGCGGTGGTGTCACCGTCGGGAGTGTTTCCGTCTTCGTTTGCCTTTGCAACGTCGATGTTATGGTAGCAACCCATACCTGTACCTGCAGGAATGAGCTTACCGATAATAACGTTCTCCTTAAGTCCGAGAAGGTTATCAACCTTACCTCTGATAGCTGCTTCGGTAAGAACCTTGGTGGTTTCCTGGAAGGAAGCTGCGGAGAGGAAGGACTCGGTCTGCAAGGAAGCCTTGGTGATACCGAGAAGCTCAGCATAACCAACTGCAAGCTTGAGGTCTTCTTCGCCTGCATCGATTCTCGCCTGAACCTTGTTGTTCTCTTCCTCGTAGTCAACGATGTCAACGAGAGAGCCGAGAAGCATTTCAGTGTCGCCGTTGTCTGCGATTCTGATCTTTCTGGTCATCTGACGAGCGATAATTTCAATATGCTTATCGTTAACGTTACAGGACTGAGAACGGTATACCTTCTGGATTTCCTTGATGATATACTCGTAAACTGCATCAAGACCGAGAATTCTCATGATGTCTGCGGGGGACTTGTTACCCTCGGTAAGAGCATCACCAATTTCAACGTGGTCGCCGTCGTTGATTGCGAGTCTGGTTCCGTAAGGAACGTCGATCTTCTTGTAATCCTTGGTGGTGAATTCGCCGTTTACGTTATCTGCATGAATGGAGAGAACGTTCATGCCGGGAATTTCGCCGGGCTGTACGTGAACAGTACCTGCAATCTCTGCCATGATAGCAGCGCGCTTGGGATTTCTTGCCTCGAAGAGCTCTTCAACTCTGGGAAGACCCTGGGTAATATCGCTTCCTGCGACACCACCGGAGTGGAAGGTTCTCATGGTAAGCTGTGTACCGGGCTCACCGATGGACTGTGCGGCGATGATACCAACTGCCTCACCAATGTTAACGGGCTTACCGGATGCCAAGTCAGCACCGTAGCAGTGAGCACAGATACCGTGCTTTGCATGACACTGAATAACTGTTCTGATATATACCTTATCAATGCCCGCCTTAACGATAGCGGCAGCCATCTCGTCGGAGATCATTACGTCATCCTCAACGATAACCTCACCGGTTTCGGGATGAATAACGGGACCCATGGTGTAACGACCAACGATTCTGTCCTGAAGAGGCTCAAGAACGTTCTTGTCGTCCATGATGTCGTTGACCCAAGCACCCTTGGAGGTATCACACTGCTCTTCTCTGATGATGACCACCAGAGCAACGTCTACGAGACGGCGGGTAAGGTAACTCGAGTCTGCGGTTCGAAGCGCGGTATCGGACAGAGACTTACGGGAAGAACGTGCACCCATAAAGTACTGGGTAATGTTAAGACCCTCACGGAAGTTGGACTTGATCGGGATCTCCATGGTCTTACCGCTGGTAGAGAACATAAGTCCACGCATACCTGCGAGCTGACGCATCTGAGTCATAGAACCACGGGCTCCGGAGTCCGCCATGATCTTAATAGGATTGTAGGTAGAGAAGGAAGCGTTAAGAGCTTCAGTAACCTTTTCGGTTGTGTCGTTCCAGATACGGATGACAGAGGTGTATCTTTCCTCGTCGGAAAGCTCGCCTCGCATGAAGTACTTGGAGATCTTGTCAACGTCCTTCTGTGCCTTTGCAATATAATCCTTCTTCTCCTCGGGAATAGTCATATCGTATACCGAGATAGAGAAGGAAGCTCTGGTAGAATACTTGTAACCCATAGCCTTGATCTCGTCAAGCATATTTGCACAGACAGCGCTGCCGTGCTTCTTTATGCAGTAGTCGATGATCTGACCGAGCTGCTTCTTCTTAACCACGAAGTCGATCTCAAGCTTGAAATCGTTTTCGGGATTGGTTCTGTCAACAAATCCGAGGTCCTGAGGAAGGGGCTTGTTGAAGATAAGACGACCGAGAGTAGTCTCTACGAGCTTGGTTCTCGACTCGCCGTCGAAGTCTTTGGTAACTCTTACCTTGATCTTGGAGTGGAGTCCGATAACACCGTTCTCATAAGCCATAACTGCTTCGTCGAAGTCCTTGAAGGTCTTGCCTTCGCCGGGCTCGCCGGGCTTCTCCATGGTAAGGTAGTAGGAACCGAGGATCATATCCTGGGTAGGTGTTGCAACTGCACGACCGTCCATAGGCTTCAAGAGGTTGTTTGCAGAGAGCATAAGGAATCTTGCCTCTGCCTGAGCCTCTGCAGAAAGAGGAACGTGTACAGGCATCTGGTCACCGTCGAAGTCCGCGTTAAACGCAGTACATACCAGAGGATGGAGCTTGATTGCACGGCCGTCAACCAGCACGGGCTCAAACGCCTGAATGGACAGACGGTGAAG
>JAZOMF010000044.1:0-4597 GCA_045653805.1 Eubacteriales bacterium | reverse complement strand
ACATCTCTTGCGGCGTGTTCTTTTTTGCCAAGCTTTTTTCTTTGCGCCTCTACTGCCAAAGAAAAAAGCGGGTAAGCAATTTAAAAAGGCTTTGTGTAGAAAGGGGAACCCCCCACTTGTGCGGTTCCCCCTCTTTTCGCCGTTGGCGAAAATTCACCCCTTCGGTGGCGCTTTCGAACGATAAGGGAGTTTCGCCCTCTGCGGAGGGCGACCGCCGATCGCGGCGGCTCCGACAAGCCTTTGAAAAGGCTTGAGCGAAACTTTCCAACAAGACACCGCCGTGGCGTTCTTTTAGCCCGACAAATCAAAATTTGAAAACAACATTCATCAGAATTTCAACCTTGAAACTTTAGTCACCTTCTTGCCGTCAAGCTCGAAAAGCACCGCGTCGGCGCGAATCTTTCCGTCGGCAACGATAAATTGGGAGGGTAAGTGCTGTCTCATTTTGCGAAGCACACGCTCGGTGTCAGTACCAAGAATTCCGTTGTCGGGCCCCGTCATGCCGAGGTCGGTGACGTAAGCCGTGCCGCCCGGCAATATCTGCAAATCGGATGTGGGAACGTGGGTATGAGTACCGAAGATAATATTTATGTGACCGTCAAACACTCGACCCATAGCATATTTTTCACTGGTTGCCTCAGCATGGAAGTCGAGTAGAGAGATGTCGTACTCTCCTTCTTCGCGAGCAAGTATGTATTCGACTGCCTCAAAGGGGTCGGCAAGAGGCTCCATAAAGGAAACGCCTTGCGCGTTCATACAAAGCACGCGGTATCCGCAAACGTCGGCTATGGTGTATGCGCATCCAGGAGAAGAACCGGGAAAATTGGCGGGGCGAATTATCTTTTCGGGATTTGCATCCAAAAACGGGTAAAGGTCGCGACGCGCCCAAGTGTGGTTGCCCATAGTTATGAGGTCAACGCCGGTGTCAAGGATCTTTTGCGCATCCGAGGATGAAAGACCGTGTATTTCGGTTGCGTTTTCTCCGTTGGCGACTACAAAGTCTATTCCCATTTTGTCACGGAGCTTCCAAAGGTTTTCGCGGAGATGCTCGATGGCGCGAATGCCTACAATATCTCCAATGGCAAGGATTTTCATATAATGTCCTACAATTCTATTTAGTGTGCCGTCAAACGGCTTTTTTATTTTCCTACGCAGAAATTTGCGAAGATTCTGGAAACTATGTCCTCGGAAACGGTGCGACCGTCAAGCTCTCCGAGAGCGGAGAGGGTGTTTTCCACCTCGGCGCAACAAATTTCAAGAGGAAGCTCGCCTTCGATGGCGTCGATGGCTATTTCAAGCGCCTCGATTGCCGAATTTACCGCCGCAGACTGTCTTGCGTTGGAAATAATTGCATCGTTTCCGGTGTCCAGCTTGTCGTCAATGTATATCTTTTCAATCAAGCTCTCAAGTGCGTCAAATCCCTCGCCCAACGATGCCGAAAGGGGGCAGAGGTATTCAAATCCGCCCAAAAGTTCATTGACTTCGGTTACAGAACCAAGGTCGCTCTTGTTTATGATGGCAACCTTAACGCCTGAGAGGGTATCGAGATACTTTATAAACTCCTCGTCCTTTTCGTCGGGAGTGCGGCTACCGTCAAAAACTGCAAGGATAAGCTCTGCTGATTCAGCCGTCGCGCGAGCGCGGTCAATACCTATCTGCTCAACGGTGTCCTCAGACTCGCGAAGTCCTGCGGTGTCGGAAAGACGAAGAATAACTCTGCCAAGCTTGGCGGTTTCGGTCAGCACATCGCGAGTGGTACCCTCGATGTCGGTGACTATTGCCGCATCTCTTCCTATTATTCTGTTATATAGAGAACTCTTACCCGCATTGGTCTTGCCGAGAATTACCGTGGGAATGCCGCTCATTACGGCGCGTCCCGTGGAATACGTGGATGCAAGCTTTTTAAGCTTTGAGAGATTTTCTTGTGCCACAGAGAGCATTTCGCTGTGGCTTATGTCGGCAAGGTCCTCGTCGGGATAGTCGATGTGAGCAAAAATTGCCGCTAAAACGTTACTAAGGGAATCATATATCTGTTTGACCTCGCCCGAAAGGACACCGCGCATATTTGAGCGCGAGAGACTTATCTGCTCGTCGGTCTGGGCTTCCAATAAGTCACCCAAAGCTTCGGCGCTTGTCAAGGTCATTTTTCCGTTAATGAATGCTCTCTTTGTAAATTCACCGGGAATAGCCAAACGTGCACCTGCACATAGGAGAGCGGTCAGCACCTTTTGAGTCACCAAAATTCCGCCGTGACAGGATATTTCAACGGTGTCCTCACCTGTGAATGAGCGGGGCGCGCGGAATACGACGGCTATTCCGTCGTCTATTTGTTGGGGATTTTCGCAGGACGTCTCATATATGTTACCGTAGATAGCTTTGTTGCTTTCTTTTTCGGAAAGGCTCTTGTCGCCCACGGGGATAAAGATCTTCTCTGCGACCGATATTGCATTTTCTCCCGATACGCGAAGCACGGCAATTCCGCCCTTACCGTAGGGGGTGCTTATTGCGGCAATGGTGTCAAGGTGATTCATCACTTTTCTCCTTAATTGGGCTATCTTGCCCTGAAATTGCAAAAAATAACCGAATGGCGGGTGCTGATTGCAAGCAATCCGCCCCCGCCTTGCGGTAGTTATAGTCTTTTAGTTTGTGCTTTATTCAACGATAAAGTCTTTGAGCTGCTCCTAAAGCTTGTCTGCTCCTACTTCAGAATCGTAGGTCAGCTTAATGGGCTGGCGAAGGTCAAGGCTGAAAATACCAAGAATAGACTTGCCGTCTACCTTGTACTTGCCGGACTCGAGATCTACGTCTCCATCAAATCCAACGAGAATATTAACAAGCTTATAAACGTCATTGATTTCTCTGAGCTTAATGTTAAGAGTCATGATTTTATTCCTTTCAAATATAATTTGTCCTTGGGACCATTTACAATTTTATTATATAGCAACGAAAATGAATTGTCAATAGAAATTTTACATAATTAAATGGATACTCGGCAAGCTTATGTTTTGCATCTTGCACCTTTTAGGTCTTGGATGTCGAAAAAATCGCACAATGCCTCAAACCCTTGTGATAAAAGGGAATCGAAAAAAGTCAATTTTTTGCGTTTTTGAGCTGTGGAGCTGTGGAAAACTCCCAAAATCCTTGTGTTGTTAGGGATTTCTGTTGAAATCTTTGTTGAAAGTGTGGAAAACTTCAACTTCGATTTTTCGTGAAAGTGCACAAAAAATACAAATTAAGTTATATTGTGCAGATCAGCTTTTCGATAACTCCATAGCCGTCACGGGAGCTTTTCAACTCGATGTCTGCTTCTCTGCAACGCTTCACCATTGAGCGACAAACGTCTGCTCTGGGATTCAGCTTGAGAATGATGGAGACTCTGAATTCGTGGACATCGGAGGCATCGGATATCTCTTTTGAGGTAAGACCGTCCTCCTTGAGAGCTGCCACCGCGCACATCTCGCACACGTTTTTTGAAATTTCAGCGAGGATAATGACAGGTTCTATTCTTCGCGTTTTCATATCGCGCAAGATTTCCAGTGCTTCGTCCTTTCTGCGAGCGCAGATGGCGTTTGCAAAGGCAAAGGAGTCGTATTCAAAAAGGGGAGAGGTGACTAAGCTCACGTCGGCGGGCAGTATCTCGTTTCTTCCGTGCGCCTTGGCATAGAATGAGAGCTTTTCGCTCTCGCCTGCAAGATTATACATGTCTCGTCCACAACGGTCGATTATCATAGAAGATATCTGGGGTGATACGGCAACGCCGTTATGCTCGAAGTGCTTGCCTAACCACGTGATCAGCTTTGAAGGAGAGTTCTTTTCAAAATTGACGAGAGATGCGCACTCGCCTAACTTCTTGAGCTGTGCCGATGGCTTTTTGAGAGAATAGCCAACGTCAAGCTTGTCCGATGCCACATTGAGAATGACCGTGTTGTAGTCATAGTCCTCAAGCTTCGCCATTACGGCGCAGAGATCGTCAAGCTCATTTGCGCGCATAGCGTTGATATCCAGACCCGAAACGGTTATAAGCTTGCGGTCGGCCATCATAGGCAGGGGCATCATTGCATCAAGCAGGGCGTTGGGGGAGTAGGAAAGCGCATCTAAATGTATTTCGTTGAAAAACGCGAAGGTGGGGTCGGGACAGATTGCCTCTTGTGCCTTTTTGACGGCAAAAGCCTTCATGTAATCTTCTTCGCCAAAGAAAAGGTACGCAGATTTGGGACTGCTTTTTATTTCTTTTCTAAAATCGGCTTCCTTGATTATTTCCATAATTCTCCCTCCCTTCAGCTTGATAATATTAATTATATCAAATTTTAATACAAATATCAAGTGGATTGAAAAATATAAATTTTCAAAATTTGATTTATCGGCCGTACTTTCTTTGAAAAGAAAGTAGGCAAAGAAACTTCAATTATCGTGTGACGTTGAATTTAATTCGACATTTATCTCTCGATGATGGAGCTTCAAATTTTGATTTGTCGGTGAGATTACGACACCCTAAAACCGTAGGGCGGGGGTTTACTCCCGCCGTTTCGCTAATTATAAAACATTTGTAACGGGACGTCGAGGGCGCCGTCCCCTACGGTCTTAAACGATTGCCAAT
>JAZOMF010000043.1:0-8139 GCA_045653805.1 Eubacteriales bacterium | reverse complement strand
CGCCGAGGACGTCGTCCCCTACGGTCTAAAACGATTGCCAATTTGTTTGCCGTAGAAGGTGTTTTAACGATTTCAAATTCGTAGGGGACGACGTCCTCGGCGTCCCGCTCGTTGAATTTAAATGTTCGTTAACGGGAGGAGCAAGCCACTCCCCCTACGGCGTATGGTGTCGCCCCTCTCACCGCTAAACATCAATTTATCAAACTACTAAAGGTACAAATATGAATTCTAACACAAAAAACCTACCCGAAATACCCGTGACAGCGCTATACGGCGTGGGCGGTGTCAAGGCAAAGGCGTACGCCGCATCTGGCGTGCATTCCATTCTTGACCTGCTCTATTTCTTCCCACGCGCTTACGAAAACCGAGGCGATATAAGGCTGCTCGATGAGACCAACCATGACATGAAGTCCGCCGTGGTCTTGACCGTTGCCACCGAGCCCAAGATCGCCAACATAAAGCGAGGTATGTCACTGCTCAAGTTCCGTGCCTTTGACGAAAGCGGAATGTGTGATATAACCTACTTCAACCAAAACTACCTCAAAGACAAATTTCCCATCGGGTCAACCTTCCGCTTTTACGGAAAGGTCGAGAAAGCCAAAAAGAGATATGAAATGTCCTCCCCTGCCGCCGACCCGTGGGTCGAGGGTATGCCTCCCCGCTCATTTTTCTCAGTCTATCGCCTTTCCGAGGGACTTTCGCAAAAGCAGATCTCTCAAAACGTAGAGGCGGCTCTGCAGATGGCGAGCGAGTCTATGCCCGATCCCCTGCCCGAGGAGATTCGCGAAAGAAACGGTCTTTGCACCATCTACTACGCTCTCCGTCAGATACATTTTCCCGAGAGCTACTCCGCTCTCGCAACGGCTAAAAAGCGACTTATATTCGACGAATTTTTCCTTTTCGCCACGGGACTTTCGCTCTCGGGCGGCAAGATTCAGAAAAAGACCGCCCCTGCCTTTGCCGACACCGATCTCTCTCCCCTGCTCTCGCTCCTTCCCTATGAGCTGACGGGCGCGCAAAAGCGCACGGTTGCCGACATCGCCGCTGATCTTAAGAAGAGCGAGCCTATGAGCCGCATCGTGGTGGGAGACGTGGGCTGCGGCAAAACAGTATGCGCCACTGCCGCTATCTATATGGTGGTTAAAAACGGCTACCAAGCCGCTCTCATGGCACCCACGGAAATACTCGCCACCCAGCATTATAACGATCTACAGCCAATTTTCGAGGCGTTAGGCATCAAATGTGCGCTCCTCACGGGCTCTTGCACCGCGGCAACCAAGCGCAAGATACACGCCGCTATGCAATCCGAGGATGAAAACCTGCGCCTTGATGTAGTTATCGGCACACAGGCACTACTCTCTGATGGCGCGGAATTCATACGCCCCGGGCTTGTTATCACCGACGAGCAACACCGTTTCGGTGTAAATCAGCGCGCGCTCCTCTCCGAAAAAAACAAGCACACCCACGTCCTCGTTATGAGCGCAACGCCCATTCCCCGCTCTCTCGCTCTGGTGATGTACGGCGACCTTGCCATGTCCAAGATCGACGAGATGCCCCCCGGACGACAGAGGGTTGACACCTTCTTCGTGGACGAGAGCTACAGAGAGAGGCTTGATAACTTCATCCGCAAGCAGGTGGACGCAGGCGGTCAGGTCTACGTGGTCTGCCCCGCAGTTGAGGAAAGCGAGCTGGAAGAGGGAGAGATCGACCTCTCCGAGATCGCGCTTTACGGCGAGATGCTCCAAAAGAACGAAAAACCTCCCCTAAAAGCGGCGGTGCAGTATGCCGAGGAGCTTTCGGAAAGGCTTCAAAGCTATAATATTGCCTTCGTTCACGGCAGGATGAAAACGGCGGAAAAGGACAACGTAATGCGCCGATTTGCCGCAGGTGAGATTCAAATTCTCGTCTCAACTACGGTTATCGAGGTCGGAGTAAACGTGCCCCGCGCCTGCTTGATGATCGTCGAGAGCGCCGAGCGCTTCGGTCTTTCCCAGCTCCATCAGCTCCGCGGTCGTGTGGGTCGAGGCAATACTAAATCATATTGCGTCCTTGTGGGCGGCTCTATGAAGCTGGGCGATAACGCAAAGCAAAGACTTCGCACTATGTGCGACTGCTACAACGGCTTTGAAATTGCCGAAGTTGACCTCAAATTGCGCGGCCCCGGCGACTTTCTCGCACTCACAGGTAATAACGGCATCCGTCAAAGCGGCTCGCTAACATTCAACCTCGCCGATATGTGCGAGGATAGCGAGCTTATGACAGCCGCATTTAAGGAAGCCCACGAATACCTTAAAACCGACCCCAAGATGCAAAATCATCCCCCTCTCCGCCTCGCGGCTGAAAGGATGTTTGAAACCCAAGGGGATATAATTAGTTAAAAGAAAAGCGAGCCTTACGGCTCGCTTTTGTGCTTATACCCTTTATTCGGGCTTGTAATTGTAAATTATATTTGCGTTGGTAAGATAATTGTTATTCCAACCTATCCCGATATTATCCCACTGCTCCTCTGTTCCGGTGTAATATACTGTTTCAAGACTGGTGCAATTGTCGAACGCAAAATCACCAATGCTTGTGACACTGTCGGGGATAGTTATGCTTTCAAGGCTTTCGCAATACTCGAACGCAGAATTGCCAATGCTTGTGACACTGTCGGGGATTTCTATGCTCGTAAGGCTTTCGCAATCATAGAACGCATAATTACCAATGCTTTCGACACTGTCGGGGATTTCTATGCTCTCAAGGCTGGTGCAATTAGAGAACGCCCGATCATCAATGCTTGTGACACTGTCGGGGATTTCTATGCTCGTAAGGCTTTCGCAATCATAGAACGCATAATTACCAATGCTTTCGACGCTGTCGGGGATTTCTATGCTCGTAAGGCTTGTGCAACCATAGAACGCAGAATTACCAATGCTTGTCACACTGTCGGGGATGGTGATAGCTCTTAATTTTGAACAATTCATAAACGCACCACCCGCTATTAATTGAGTACCTTCTCTCAATGATACAACAGCAATAGAATTATCAAAGCCTACAACGCAATTGTCTACATAAGAAACCCCATTTTCAATTTTAATAGCTTTAGAGCACCCCCTGAATGCACGTTCACCAATCCTTGTTACACTGTCGGGAATTGATATGCTCTCAAGGCTCGAGCAACCCTGGAAAGCTCCATCATCAATATTTGTACCACCGGTAATTACCACGGTTTTAAGTGAGGTTGGTACACCACTGTTATAACCAGTCAATACCGAGGCATCACCAAATATATGTCCAAAGCGAGTACTATTACCTGTTGCGTCTTTTGATGCTCCCACGAAAGGAATAGTCATGCTTTCAAGGCTTGTGCAACCCAAGAATGCATAACAACCAATGCTTGTAACACTGTCGGGGATAATTATGCTCTTAAGGCTTGAACAATTCATAAACGCCATCATACCAATGCTTGTGACGTTGTTTCCTATAGTTACACTCTCAAGACTTGAGCAATTATAAAAAGTGTGCTGACCAATGCTCGTAACGCTGTTGCCGATAGTTACTCTCTCAAGGCTTGTACATCCGTAGAACGCATAGTAACCAATGCTTGTGACACTGTCGGGTATAGATATGCTGGTAAGACTTGTACATCCGTAGAACGCATGGTAACCAATGCTTGTGACGCTGTCGGGGATATAGATAGCGATAATGTGTTTATTTTTAAACACCTCGCCAGCAATACTCTTAACAGGCAAGCCGTCATACTCCTCAGCTATAACGACTATTTCATCAGATCCCGAATAATCTATGACCTCGGCATAGCTGCCGTCTGTTGATGGGAAATATACCACTCCATCGGTAGGCTCATCAGGAAAAATCACTTCGGTTTCGCTACTGCTTTCACTGCTGTTTTCACCGCCGCCTTCTCCGCCGCCTTCTCCGCCGCCTTCTCCGTTGCCTTCTCCGTTGCCTTCTCCGTTGCCTTCTCCGTTGCCTTCACCGTTGCTTTCACCGTTGCTTTCACCGTTGCTTTCGTGATACTGCTCATCCGAATCATCTTCAAGCAAACCATTTAACATCGCGCAACATGAAGAAAAGTTAAATAGACAAAGCAACATAACTAAACTAATTGCAATTAATTTTTTCATCTCGACCTCCAACTAATTTTTGTCTAAACTTAACCGCTATACCAATATATTGGTATGAACACAATTATACACGAAAATTATTAGTTTGTCAAGTGTTTTGTAGAAAATTAGTGGTATAATATAATCACACGAGTTAATGGAAAAGGAGGACACATAATGCACAGAATTAAGGAATTGCGCGAGGACAGAGATCTGCGTCAGAGCGACGTTGCGGCGGCAACAGGCATTGACCAGCGCACCCTTTCTAACTACGAAACCGGCAAGACCAATCCCGATAGCTTCGCTATTATCAAGCTTGCAGAATTTTTCGGTGTTTCCTGCGACTATCTCCTTGGAGTGAATGACTTAAATGTGCCTAATAAATCCGCTCTCAAAAAAGAACTGAACGACATCAAAAAAAGACTTGAATTTATATCAAAAAGCTTATAAAAACCACTTGGCTCGCAGAACCAAGTGGTTTTTGTTTATCTTATAGTGCATCCTCACCCACCGCAAGCGGTCCCCCCTCCCCTGCCTTGGGGAGGGCTTTGGTTTAACTGTATCGAATCCCCAACTGTAGCCGTAAATATTTATCACGGCTATAAATCTGTGTTCGTCTGCGCTTTTCGTTAGCCTTCCCCAAGGCAGGGGAAGGTGGCGGCGTAGCCGACGGATGAGGATGCACCATTTTAAAAAGCAAAAGGGCGGAAAAACCGCCCTAATTTTATAATCTTAATTCCCCGCGGTCGATCATTCCGATGATCTTTGCGATGGCATGCTCCTCGTTGCTGACGGTAACGATGTCTGCAACGGCTTTAGCTTCGTCTACCGCATTGGCTACGGCTACGCCTACCCCTGCGGCTTTGATCATTGAAACGTCGTTGTTATAGTCGCCGATGGCAACGGTTTTTCTCGCGTCTACGCCCAAAATCTCGGCAAGCTTCAAAAGCAGGTTGCCCTTGCTGGAGCCCTTTGGCAGGATCTCGTAAAGCATTCTCTCGGAGCGGATATAGTCAAAATCAGCCGTTTTCGGATGATTATTCAAAATCTCGATGATTTTCTGAATTTTCTCTCCGTCTTCCTCTCCAAAAAGCACCTTCGTTATGGGTTCATCAAAGGTTTTATAGTCGACAACAAGGTTGGGCGCACCGGTACGCCGGCGAAATTTGACCATCGACTCATTTTCACGGCAAAAATAGACCGCATCGTGAGTGCTGACCTGCGCTCCCACACCGGGAATAGCTTCAATTACCGCCGTGATAAGCTCCTTGTAGTGGGGCGAAACCGTCGTCGACCAAAGATATTCGTTTTTTTCAAAATCATAAATTCCCGCACCGTTAATACACCCAACGGGAGCGTTAGGTCTTACCATTTCGTAAATCATGCGCGAAACACAGGGCACTCTGCCTGTAACAAAGGTAAAATATCCACCCTCACTCTTGAAATATTCGATCGCCTCGCGGTTTTCTTCCGAGATCGTCTTGTCGTTTCGCAAAAGCGTGCCGTCAAGGTCGGTGCAGATTAAAATTCCGTCAAATTTCCCCATTTTTCACCTATTAAAACTCGGGATCGTAGGTCTGGGGGAAATCCTCCCACACGATCTCGTGGATCTGAATGTCCTTTATGCGAAGCTTGGTGCAGTACGCGGAGAAACCAACGTGACCGTCACGAATAGGCTGGGGGTCGATCATCTCGGCAACAAGCTCGTCATCAACTACCATAAAGCTGTGACCGTCAATAGCACCGCAGGTCATGCGAAGCTCTTTTCCGGGTACGTACTTATAAGAGGCAGTGGTGGAATAAAGGTTAGAACCATAGCCCGCGTTTCTCTCAAGTCCGCTCTTGTGCTCGTACCAGCCGTTAACGCCGCAAACGTAGGAGTCACCCAAATAATCGGTGCTCTCATCCCATTTAGCGCAGAAAACCGCGTTGAGGTCACGGGTCGCAGGCAAAACGGTAGAAACTGTGAAGGTCAGCATCACGTTTTTCTTGAAATACTCCTTGTAAAGCATGATTCCGCCCATGTTTCCGGTCTCTGTACCGATAAAGCAACCGTCCTCAAGCTCCCAAGTACCGGTCTTGGGCAACCAAAGGTCGCGCCAATTCTCCTCAGGCTTGTAGTCAAGGAGCAGGGGGCACTTGTCCGCAATTATTTTTTTTCCAAGCAAATGAATGTTTTTCATAATAATCTCCAAAATAATTTATTTTCTATATTTTACCACACTTTTTCACTTTACACAAGATTAAAATCATCAAAAACAAAAAAATCGTTAACAATAGTTGACAAATCGTAAAAAGTGGTGTATAATAATAACGTAGGAACACCGATGACGGTTGCTCCTGCTGATTTGGTTAAGAAATAACCGCCTTCAGTTTGGTCGCTGGGCGGTTATTTCTTTTTGTTATGATAAATGTTATGAACATATTGAAGGAGGGCAACAATAAATGCCGCAATAAGCAAAAGTTGCTCCAAGGTTATGTACACGATATCACCTCCCTCCGAAAATGAAGGGAGTAAAAGAAACTTGCTCCCTTCAAAAAAGGAAGCAACCGCCACCGTTTTGGTATTCCTACGGGCAAGCAAAGCTTACCAAAAACAATTATAGCATATCCACCGCAAAAAATCAACATTTTTCGCAACAATTATCAAAAATTCCACGTCTCCAAAATAGACTTCACCACCAAATCTTACCCCTTTTTCAAAAAGTTTTTGGAGTGGGTTGGGGGTCTTGCACCGCAAGCGGTGCGGCGAGTTTTGCAAGCAAAACATCGCTACGCTGTCGCAAGCGACAGACTAGGGGAAGGGCGAACACTTTTTTCAAAAAAGGTTCGCCCTTCCCTCTATATAAAGCCAATATTAATACATACCGCCCATGCCGCCTGCTGCGGGTGCCGCTGCGGGCTCGGGTTCCTTAATGTCAGCAACAACGCTCTCGGTGGTGAGGATAACGGACGCGATAGAAGCCGCGTTCTGGAGTGCGGAACGAGTAACCTTCTTGGGGTCAACGATACCAGCCGCCATCATATCAACGTACTTCTCGTTGTATGCGTCAAATCCGTATCCAACCTTCTTGCTACTCATGATCTTATCAACGATAACTGCGCCGTCAAATCCTGCGTTAGCCGCGATCTGACGAACAGGCTCTTGAAGACGCTTAAGAACGATCTTAACACCGGTCTTTTCGTCGCCGTCAACGGTCTTAAGAAGCTTCTCAACTGCGGGAATTGCGTTGAGGTAAGCAGTACCGCCACCTGCAACGATGCCCTCTTCAACTGCCGCCTTGGTAGCGTTGAGAGCGTCCTCGATGCGGAGCTTCTTCTCCTTCATCTCAGCTTCAGTTGCCGCACCAACCTTAATAACAGCAACACCGCCTGCAAGCTTTGCAAGTCTCTCCTGGAGCTTCTCGCGGTCGAAATCGCTGGTGGTGGTCTCGATTGCAGCCTTGATGGATGCTACGCGAGCCTTGATCTCGTTTACGTCGCCTGCACCGTCAACGATAACGGTGTTCTCCTTGGTGATCTTGATCTGACGAGCGCGACCGAGCATCTGGATAGATGCATCCTTGAGCTCAAGTCCGATCTCGGAGGAAACAACCTCACCGCCGGTCAAAATAGCAATGTCACGGAGCATTTCCTTTCTTCTGTCGCCAAAGCCGGGAGCCTTAACTGCAACGCAGGTGAAGGTGCCGCGGAGCTTGTTAAGCACGAGAGTGGTGAGAGCCTCGCCCTCAACGCCCTCTGCGATGATAACGAGCTTTCTGCCGCTCTGAACGAGCTGCTCGAGAAGAGGAAGAATATCATTAATAGTAGAAATCTTCTTGTCGGTGATAAGAACGAGTGCATCGTCGATAACTGCCTCCATCTTATCTGCATCGGTTACCATGTAGGGAGAGAGGTAGCCGCGATCAAACTGCATACCCTCAACAACCTCGCTGTAGGTCTCAGCACTCTTGGACTCCTCGATGGTGATAACGCCGTCAGCGGTTACCTTTTCCATAGCGTCGGCAATAAGCTCACCGATAACCTCGTCGCCTGC
>JAZOMF010000042.1:0-2188 GCA_045653805.1 Eubacteriales bacterium | reverse complement strand
AAACGAAAAAGGAGAATCCAAAATGACACGAGAAGAAAAAATTATTGAGCTTGAGCGCATGCTCTCAAAAGTCCCCGATATCATGAGTCCGCTCAGGGCAAGCAAATGCTCACCCTTTGGGAAAAATCGGATTTACGAATTGATAAAAAGTAAGGAGCTTCGTGCCTTCGTATTTCAAGGCTCATACATAATAGCTAAGACGGATCTGATAGAAACCATAGTTGATCATAGCGACCGTGAAGGAAGAACATATAAGATTGGACACGAAGTAAAATGGTGCTGACCATGACCGTGAAAGAAATCCGAAGGAATTATCCCCCCATCCTTTCGCTCGAGCAAGTCAGATGCATCTTACATATCAGCAAGCGTAAAGCAGCATGGCTTCTGCAGAACGGACACATCGGATGTACAATCGGAGAAAAGAAAACAAGACAGTATTCCGTGCCGAGAAGCGAGCTTATCAAGTACATAGAGAAATGCTCCGAAGGGAACGCACCAAGCATACCTTACGGAATATTCTCAACACAAAAGATTCCAAGCCCACGAAAGGAAAAAGCCGTTCGGATCTGCCAAACAACTGTTACAGATTTGAAAATCCAAATACGCGCCGAGTGGAGCGAAAGTCCGACGGTGCTGACAACGGCGGAAGCAGCCAAGCTTGTTGGATGCTCAAACGATCTTATAAATACTTGGATGAAAAAAGAAGATGGGCTTCGGTTTGTAAGAGCGCAAAACGGAGTGTTCACAACCAAGGAATGGCTGATTGATTACTTTGCGCATTACACGAAAGAAAAGAACCAAGGGTATTTATAATGCGTTAAAACAATTTCAGACGAAAGGCATCGAATAAATTCGTTGTCTTTCTATTGACAAAACTTACAAATTGGTGTATAATATATGCACAACTTAATAAACGGGAGCTTGTATACAGGCTGAGAGGAAGGTGTGACCTTCGACCGAGAACCTGATTTGGATAATGCCAACGTAGGGATGCCTGATATAAGACATTGGGAGAAACAAAGATTTTACGGAAGCTATCAAATCGATGGCTTCCTTTTTTGTTGCATTTTTTTGTGGAGGTGTGAAAATGGTAAAGGTAAACGGAGAACCCAAGGATATTGCAGGTAAGACCATTGCCGAGTATCTTGCGACAACAAATTACGATATGAAGCGTATAGCAACAGAGCTGAATGGCGACATCGTTCCCAAGGCTATCTATGCGGAAACTGTTCTAAAGGACGGCGACAGCATTGAAATCGTCAGCTTTGTGGGAGGTGGTTGAGTGATCCCGACAAAAGAAGAATGGAATAATGCCTTGGAAGAACGCCACGGCAAAGAATTGCATCGGGCTTTTTCATCGGCGACGGTTGCCATTTGCGGTCTTGGCGGTCTTGGCTCGAATATTGCCATAGCTCTTGCAAGAGCAGGTGTTGGCAAACTCATACTGATTGATTTCGACCGTGTGGATATTACAAATCTTCACCGTCAGCAGTACAAGTCAGATCAGATCGGTATGTATAAGACAGATGCTCTGACGGATAACCTGCGCGAGATCAATCCGTATATCGAACTTGAAGCATACACAGAGCGGATTACAGAAGATAACGCTGTGAAGCTCTTGCAAAGTGCGGACATCATCTGCGAAGCCTTTGATGATGCGGAATGTAAAGCAATGCTTACGAACACCGTGCTTTCCAAGCTGCCCGACAAATATCTTGTAGCTGCTTCTGGAATGGCAGGAATGGGCGCGACCAACAGCATCAAAACAAGAAAAGTAACGAGCAGGTTCTATCTTTGTGGGGATGAAACGAGTGAGGTATCAGATGGTATCGGACTTGTCGCCCCCCGTGTTGCACTTTGCGCAGCACACGAGGCACATACGGTACTTCGTATTTTGGCAAAACAATTTGAAGTATAAAGAAAAGAGGAAAATACAATGAACAACGACAAACTTATCATCGGCGGCCACGAATTTAACTCCCGTTTCATTCTCGGCTCGGGCAAATACTCTATGAAGCTCATCGAAGCGGCAGTTAAGGATGCGGGTGCTGAGATCATCACCTTGGCAGTCCGTCGCGCTAACACCAAGGAACACGAAAACATTCTCGACTACATTCCCGAAGGAATTACGCTCCTTCCCAACACCTCGGGTGCGAGAAATGCTGAGGAAGCAGTCCGTATCGCTCGC